>CAYZGY010000384.1:0-7555 GCA_964478085.1 uncultured Planctomycetia bacterium | reverse complement strand
GACGGAGGCCCTCGAGCGGCTCAAGAGCATCTACACGAACGCGAAGACGATCGCGAACAGCGTCGATGTCGCGTTCGCTCCGGCGGTGAGTCCCGGGTTCAACGACCGAGCGGTACGATCGGGACACGAAGGACGCGCTCGTTACTTTGCAGACGTGAAGCGCTCGAAGGAAGGGGACGTCTTTCGTCGAATGATTCGCGACATCGCGATGCCTCTCGCGGACGAACGGGCGAACCGTATGATTCTCGTGACCTCGTTCAACGAGTGGTACGAGGACACCCAGATCGAAGCGACGCGTGGGGACGCGGGCGAGACGAAGGAAGACGACTCGAACAGTCGCGACCACTACACGCAGGGCGATCGCTACGTCGACTACGGCACGCTCTACCTCGACATCCTGCGCGAGGAGACCACGCCGAAGAAGAAGCCGGAGAAGAAAGCGGACGAGAAATCGAAGTCCGATTGACTTCGAGGGATGGGTCGCCGATTCTGATTCGTTCTGGGTTCGAACCACTCAACGCGGAACGTGCAAAGGATCGCCATGAATCGACGCCGACATCTCTTCTCGATTTTCGTTTTCTGCTTCGCAGCCCTTCCGGGGAGCCTGCTCGCGGAGCTCAAGCTGCCGAGCATCATCTCGAGCGGAATGGTTCTTCAGCGGGAGCAGAAGATCCCGATCTGGGGTTGGGATTCGCCCGGGACCGAGGTCAAGGTCGAGTTCGACGGCAAGAGCGCAACGGCGAAGGCCGGTGACGACGGCAAGTGGTTGGTACAGCTCGACGCTCGCGCGGCGGGTGGCCCGCTCTCGATGAAAGTCTCGGGATCGAAGAGCGTGACGCTCGAGGACATCCTCGTCGGTGAGGTCTGGCTCTGCAGCGGCCAGTCCAACATGGAATGGAGCGTCTCTCGCTCGGCGAACCCGAAGGAGGAGATCGCCGCGGCGCACTGGCCGAAGATTCGTCACATCAAGGTGCCGCACATCCCCGCGGCGACACCGCAAGACGATGTCAAGACGAGCGGCTGGAAGCCGGCGACTTCGGCAAACGTCGCGAACTTCACGGCAGTCGGCTACTACTTCGGTCGGCACCTTCACAAGGAGCTCGACGTGCCGATCGGGCTCATCGGCTCGAACTGGGGCGGCACTCGCATCGAGCCGTGGACGCCGCCGATCGGTTTCAAGAAAACTCCGGCGCTCAAGAACATCACCGACAAGCTCGCGGAGTACCCCTCGAAGCGTAAGAACGGCAGCATTGTTCACCAGTCGCCGCTCGCGCTCTACAACGGAATGATTCACCCGCTGGTTCCGTACGGAATACGCGGCGCGCTTTGGTACCAGGGCGAGTCGAACAATGGCGAGGGCATGCTCTACCACGAGAAGATGAAGGCGCTCATCGCGGGATGGCGCGAGATCTGGAAGAACGACGAGCTGCCCTTCTACTTCGTTCAGCTCGCGCCGTTCAATTACGGGCGGGGTCGGCAGAAGGCTCTGCCGTTCATCTGGGAGGCGCAGGCGGCGACGCTGTCCGTGCCGAACACGGGCATGGCCGTGACGGTCGACATCAGCAATGTTCGCGACATCCACCCGAAGAACAAGCAGGACGTCGGCAAGCGTCTCGCCCTTTGGGCGCTGGCGAAGGACTACGGCAAGGACGTCGTCTACTCGGGCCCGCTCTTCAAGAGCGTGAAGTTCGATGGCGGCAAGGCGCGCGTCTCTTTCGATCACGTCGGCGGTGGACTCGTCGCACGGGACGGCAAGGACCTCTCGCACTTCGAGGTTGCCGGCGAGGACAAGAAGTTCGTCGCGGCGAAGGCCGTGATCGACGGCGGCTCGATCGTCGTCTCGGCGGACGGCGTGGCGAAGCCCGTCGCGGTCCGCTTCGGCTTCCACCAAAACGCCGAGCCCAACCTCTCGAACAAGGCCGGGCTGCCGGCGTCTCCGTTCCGAACGGACAAGTGGTAAGCGACTGAGTCCCTTTACGGCGCTCCGGGTTTCCAGAGAGCGTCGAGCTTCGCGCTGAGCTCCGCGACCTTGTCGGGCATCGATCCGGCAAGGTCGCGTTGCTCGTGCGGATCGGCGAAGACGTCGTAGAGCTGCGGGAACTTCTCCGTCGGCGTCAGGATGTTCTTGTAGCGGTGGAGGACGCCCGGGTAGTTGCGGATCAGCTTGTAGCGCCCCGATACGCACCAGCGGTAGAGAAGGCTCTTCTCGGGTCGGTGGATATCGGCGATGTCGTGAGCGGAGAGCTCGCCGAACATGTCGCGCGTCGGCACCTTTCCTCCCTTGCAGACGGGGAGAAGATCGATGCCCTCCATCGCCTTCGTCTTCTCGAGTCCGGCGGCCGCGAGGACCGTCGGGGCGATGTCGAGACTCGTGACGAGCTCTTCACGCTTGCCCGGCTTGATCACGCCGGGCCAGCGCAGCATCATCGGCGTGCGCGCGCCACCGTCGAACGGCGACTGCTTCGAGCGTGGCGCGTAACCCGTGTACCAGCCCTTCGGCACTTTCGTGTTCTTCGTGCGCTGGATCCATCCGTTGTCGGTGACGTAGATAACGAGCGTGTTCTTCTCGAGATCTCGCTTCTTGATGCCGTCGAGAAGCTCGCCGCAGGTCTCGTCGAACCACTCGCACATCGCCCAGTACTTCGCGAGCTGCAGGGGGCGACCTTCCTTCTTGTACTTGTCGAGGAGGCGCTTCGGAGGGTTGTGCGGCGTGTGCGGCAGGAACGGTGCGTACCAGATGAAGAACGGCTTGCCGTTCGCCCCGTCGATGAAGTCGAAGATCGGCTTCATGCCCGTCCGACCGATCTTGAGCCCTTCGTCACCGTGACGGCCGCGGCGCTTCGGGTCGCCGTGCGTCATTCCGGCGGTGAAGCCACCTCGCGAGTAGGGGCCTTCCCACCACTTGCCGCTCTGGTGGCTGATGTAACCCTTCTTCGCGAGGAGACGCGGCAGCGTCGGATTCTTGTCGATGTTCGAGATCAGCTCCTCGCACTGCGCGAGGTAGTCCTTGTCTTTGTGGCGTCGCCATCCCTTCGGGCGCTTCTTCGGAAGCACGACATCGTTTCCCGTGATGCGATGCTGGTGCGGGTAGAGCCCCGTGATCATCGACGCCAGCGAGGGACGGCAGACACTCGCGGGGAGGTACGTCCGCGGAAAGAACGCGCTCTCGGAGACGAGCTTGTCGATGTGCGGTGTTTGGATCGCCTCGTGCCCTTCGTAGCTGTAGTCCGTCCAGGCCTGGTCATCGGAGATGATCAGGACGACGTTCGGCGGCTGGTTCGCGGACGAGAAGCGCGTTGTCAGGACGGCGAGCACGACGGCGAGGAGGCGAAGAGTGAGATTCATCGGGATGGTATTCGGATCTGTCTTGGAGAACTCGATAGCCTGGGACTCAGATCCCGCAGAGTATAACCGCTAACGGCTCGAGCGGACGGAGGAGTTTCGATGAAGGTTCTTCGCAGTTTCTCTTTCGCGTGCGTGGTTTGGGCGATCGTCGTGGCGGAGTTACGGCGCGGGGCGCTCTCGAACGAGCGTGTCCTCGGCTTCATCGATCGCAACGCGGCACGGCTTGCGGAGGCTGCGCGGAGAGACCACGCACGCTGGGGCATCCACCGGGAGAGCTATCAGCAGAACGTCGCGGAATTCCTAACGTGGATCGAGCGGCGGCTCGCGTGGATGGACGGGCAGCTCCGGGATGATGACTTGGGGCTAGGGCGCTTCGGCGACGTAGACAACGACGGCATCCGTTCGATCACCGACGCGGTGATCATCCTCCAGCACCTCTTCCTCGGCGTCGAGCGGGACTTTCCGTGTGCCGACGGATCCCCGGCCGATCCCGCGAATCTTCGCATCGGCGACTTCAACGACGACGGTACGCTCAGTATCGCCGATGCCGTCGGCCTCCTCGTCTTCCTTTTTCACGAGGGACAACCGCCGGCGCTCGGCGCGGACCGCCTCGTCTTCGAGGACTGCATCGGAGTCTGCCTCTGAGGATCAGTCGATGGTTTCCCGCGCGGCGGTTACGATGCGTCGATGAGATTCAACCGCAAGCCGCGAGGGCGTACTGACATGTTGTCGAATCATTCTTTTCCGCGTGGAGCCGTCCTGGCGTTCGCGACGATTTTCTGTCTCCTCACCGCGAGTGCGACCGCGCAGGAGGGATTCGTCGTTCAGGTCGGGCTTTCGGAGGGTTTCGATCTCGAAGAGTTGCGCGGCAAGTCGAAGGCTCATGTCCACCTGCTCGACCGAGATCCGTCCCTCGTCGCGAAGACTCGTGCGAAGATTCGCGAGTCGGGCGATTACGGAGCGGTGAGCGCGGATGTCTGGCGCGGAAAGACGCTTCCGTATATCGACAATTTCGTCAACCGGCTCGACGTTCGCTCCAGCGAGAAGATCCCGCCGGCGGAGGTCGATCGAATCCTCGCGCCGCGTGGGATCGTGCGCGTGCATCACGAAGACGGTTGGCAGTCGCGCGCCAAGCCCGTGCCGAGCACGATCGACGATTGGACACATTTTCTTCACAGCGCGGGCGGCAACGCCGTGGCGAAGGATACCGTCGTCGGGCCGCCGCGACACATCCAGTGGCTCGGAAGCCCGCGCTGGTCGAGACACCACGATCGTATGGCGAGCCTCAGCGCGCTCGTCTCGTCGGCGGGTCGAATCTTCTACGTCATGGACGAAGGCTCGCGTGTCTCGATTCAGCTGCCCCCCAAGTGGACGCTCATCGCGCGCGACGCGTTCAACGGCGTCGTGCTTTGGAAGCGCGAGATCGGCTCGTGGCACAGTCATCTTTGGCCGCTCAAGAGCGGACCTACGCAACTCGCGCGGCGGGTCGTTGCGTCGCCGGAGACCGTCTGGGTCACACTCGGATACGACGCTCCGATCACGGCGCTCGACGCGTTGACCGGACGGACGATCCGTACCTTCGAGGGATCGAAGGGAACCGAGGAGCTCATCGTCTCGAACGGAATCCTCTTCGCGCTCGTCAATCCTGACGGTCCGCCGCTCGCCGACTTCCGGCCGGCGCACAACGTCGGTGATCAGCGTCGTGTCGCCAACCAGTTCCTCTGGGACGGCAAGCCGCGGGATATCGTCGCGTTCGACATCCAGGACGGAAAGGAGCTGTGGCGTGTGCGCGACACGGTCGCACCGCTCACGATCACGGCGGCCGGCGATCACTTCGTCTATCACAACGGCACGTCGATCTTCTCGCTCACGGCGAAGGCGGGGAAAGTCGCCTGGCGCAGCGCGGAGACGGGACGACGAAAAAACATCACCGCGAACTTCGGTCCGAAGGTGGTCCTCTACGAGGGCAAGGTCTACTACGCCGGCGGCGACCGGACCATGCGCGTCTACGGTCTCGCCGACGGCAAGGAAAAGTGGAACGCGCCGCACCCGCAGTCCGGGTACCAGTCTCCCGAGGATCTGCTCATCGCCGGAGGGCTCGTCTGGTCGGCGGCGACGACACGCAGCAAGGATCCCGGCATCTACACGGGGCGCGATCCTTCGACGGGCAAAGTCATCACCGAGTTTCCTCCCGACGTGAAGACCTATTGGTTTCATCACCGCTGCTACATCGCCAAGGCGACGGACAAGTTTCTCCTGCCGTCACGAACGGGGATCGAGTTCGTCGACTTCGAGAAGAAGAGTTGGGAGATCCACCATTGGGTGCGCGGTGGTTGCCTCTACGGCATCATGCCGGCGAACGGGCTCATCTACGCACCGCCACACAACTGCGCGTGTTACCCCGAGGCGAAGCTCTTCGGGTTCAACGCGCTCGCGCCGGTCGTCTCGCGCCGGGCGATCGCGGATCTCGCGGACGACGAGCGTCTCGAGCGTGGCCCTGCCTTCGGTGTGGCTCTTTCCGATCTGGATCGCAGCGGCGACTGGCCGACCTTTCGTGGCAACTCGGCCCGCAGCGGCTTCACCAAGACGAAGCTCGGTGCGAAGCTCGGTGCGTCGTGGACGAAGGGCATCGTCGCGAAGAACGCGCGCCTCTCGAGCCCGACCGTTGCTGCCGACACGGTCTTCGTCGCCGAGATCGACGCTCATCGAGTCCTCGCTCTCGACTCGGCGACCGGAGCGCTCCGATGGAGCTTCACGGCGGGTGGGCGGATCGATTCTCCGCCGACCTTTTGGCGCGAGCGGCTGTACTTCGGCTCGGCCGACGGAAGCGTCTACGCGCTTCGCGCTTCGGACGGCAAGCTGATCTGGCGTTTCCTCGCCGCGCCGCGTGACCAGCGCACGATGGCCTTCGAGCAGCTCGAGTCGGTCTGGCCCGTTCACGGTTCGGTTCTCATCCAGAAGGGCGAGCTCTACTGCGTCGCCGGGCGCTCGAACTTCCTCGACGGTGGGCTGCGATTTTGGAAGCTCGACGCGCTCACCGGGAAGATCCTCCTGAAAAAGATCATCGACGAGAAGGATCCCGAGTCGGGAGAGAACCTTCAAGCTCGTCTTCAGGTGCTCAACATGACTGCGGGCCTGCCCGACATCCTCTCGAGCGACGGTGAGTGGGTGTTCATGCGCTCGCAGCGCTTCGATCGTCAGGGAAATCGGCAAGAGCTCGGACCGCATTCGGGGGATCCCGCGCGTCAAGGCGCATCGCAGCACGGTGAGGGCTCTCACCTCTTCGCGCCGATGGGATTCCTCGACGATACGTGGTTCCACCGCGCGTACTGGGTCTACGGACGCAGCTTCGCCGGCGGCCACGCGGGCTACTACCAGGCGGCGAAGTTCGCGCCCGCGGGCCGCATACTCGTTCACGACGCGGAGCGCGTCTACGGCTTCGGGCGAAAGTCGCAGTACTATCGCTGGACGACGACGATCGAGCACGAGCTGTTCGCAGCGAGCAAGATTCCG
Source organism: uncultured Planctomycetia bacterium (assembly GCA_964478085.1). Lineage (GTDB taxonomy): Bacteria > Planctomycetota > UBA8108 > UBA8108 > UBA8108 > CAYMLL01. Next base: position 697 of record CAYZGY010000384.1, on the reverse strand, counting down.
CCGAAGGTCGACCTGACGATCAACCGTCGTGGACAAAGGACGACGTCGTCGGCCATCAACGTGCCGATTTCGCCGAAGATCGATCCTACGAAGCAGGAGATCAGCGTCGAGGCTTGGATCAAGCCCGAGAAGCCGAACGGTGTCGTCATCGCTCGCGGTGGACCGGCGCAAGGCTACTCGCTCTTCCTCAAGGGGCGACGCGCACGGTTCGCTGTGCGTTCGGACAGCGAGCTCTCCGAGGTGGCGGCGAACTCGCAAGTGACGCTGGGTGAGTGGGTCCACGTCGTCGGTGTGCTCTCCAAGGACAAGAAGCTGCGAATCTACGTCGGCGGGGAGATCGCGGGCGTGACGGAGGCGACCGGTCTTCTGACTTCGGATCCGCTGCAAGCGCTCCAGATCGCGGCGGACGAAGGTAGTAACGTCGGCAACTACAACTCGCCGTTCGCATTCTCGGGAATCATCGACGAGGTGAGGATCTACCACGGCGTGCTCACTCCTGCGGAGATTCGCGAGCGCTGCACGAACCTCGGTCGTGCTCCGGCGGGCTCGGCCAAACTCGTACTCGCCATGGCGCTCGAGTCGAAGCGGCCGAAGGACAGCTCGGGCCTCGGAAACGTCTTGAGCGCCTCCGGCGTGGAGGTCGTCAAAGGCAAGATCGGAAACGCTCTGCGCTTCGTGCAGCGGGCCGTCCGGGGCG
>CAYZGY010000383.1:0-7575 GCA_964478085.1 uncultured Planctomycetia bacterium | reverse complement strand
GGCTCGGCGATGACCTGCTCGATCTTCCCGTCCTTGACGAGGACGACGCCGCCGTCATGGACGCCCTTCGTGATCGTGACGACCTTGCCACCCGTAATGGCGAATTTCGTCTGCTCGTCTTCCGAGTAAAGAACGGTCGCTGTACCGAAGAGGAAGGCGAGGAAAAAGAGCAGCGCTCGAACGTTTCGTTTCGCGGGGTTTTGAGCCCGGTATTTCAGCAACTCGGAATTCAACGGCTCACTCCTCCACATGCGTTTCGAAAGATCCGACGCCGTGAACGACGCGCCCGTCGACCATGACGGCCTGGACTTGCGTCGTGACGGCGAACGGTTCGCCGGAAAGGAAAACGATATCGGCGTCGCGACCCTTCTGGATCGAGCCGACGCGGTCAGCGATGCCGAATTGCTTCGCCGGCACCGAGGTCATCGATCGGAGCGCCTGACGCGCGTCCCAACCGTCGCGCACGGCGAGAGCGACCTGCAGCGGAAGCTGCCGCGCACCACCGGAGACACCCGACCGCAGCGAGAGCTGAACGCCGCGCGAGGCGAAAGCGCTCGCACGGTTGATCGTCTCACGCTCCGCCGGAGAGCTTCCACGCGTGAACGTGAACGGAATCTGGAGGATCGCGCCTTCCGTGCTCTTGCGAAGCACGTCGGCTGCGCTCTCGAAGTCCTTGTCCGAAGAGATCGACGGCAGGCCGCCGAGAATCACGCGCGCGCCGTACTGCTCCTTTAGAAGCTTGACGATCCCTGCCGCGCTCGAAGCGCTCGTCGCTTCGACGACAGCTGGAACGTCGCCGTCAAAGAGAGTGCGAAACGGCTCGTAGGACTTGCTCTTCTTCGGCGGGTCGTCCTTGAACTCCTTGCCGGCCTTCTTGGCGGCGTCGCGCTTGTCCTCCCACTTCTCCCAAGAGTCGTGGTAGTCCTTGGCGCTCTTGAGCGTTCGGCTCGAGAGTGCGCCGAAGTGGAGCGCGGCGTAAGGCTTGACGATCGCTTTCGAGGTATCCTTCGCGGCGAGCTTGAACGCCGAGATCTGTCCGGAGACATCGCGCCCGCGATTCGGCGTGATCATCGCGGTCGTGAACCCGGCACGCACGAGCGGACGCAAGGAAGGGTCGCGCGGATCGATCGAGTCGGCGAGGCGCAACGCGGCACTCGACGACGCGCCCCAGCCGCCGTCACCGACGGAGAAGCTCGGTGCAAGCTGCTCGGCACGCAGGCCTGCGGTGCTTCCGGCGTCGATGAGTCCCGGGATCACGGTCGAGCCGCCCGCGTCGATGACCTTCTTCGCCTTGCCGAGCGAAGGAAGAAAGGCGCCAGGACCGGCGTACTCGACCTTGCCGTCCTTGACGAGAACGACCCCGCCGACGATATCGCGTCCCGCAGCCGTGATGATACGACCGCAGCGAATCACCGTGTCGTTTTCGTCGATCTCGGGAGCTTCACGGAAGACGACCTCGCCCTCGATGACGACGGCCTGCGGCTTGCTATCAGCACCGAAGAGATCGCCACCGAGCACGACAAAATCGGCGTCCTTACCGACCTCGATGCTGCCGACGCGGTCGTCGACGCCGAGGACCCTCGCCGGGTTGAGCGTGATCGTGCGCAGCGCTTCGGCCTCGCTCATGCCGAGCCGGACGGCGGACGCGGCCTGGAGTAGCAGGTTCTTGACGCCGGAGTCGCTCGGGCTGTTGAGGACGACCTTCACGCCGGCTTTGTGCATGCGAAGAATCGCCTCCTCGTCGAGGCGCCCCTCCAGCGCAGGTGCGGCGAGATCTCCGCGCAGGAGCGAGCCGGGACGAAACGCACCGGGGAATATCACCGGGACGCCCATCTCGACGAGCCACGGAGTCAGACGCTCGGCCTCGGCTGCGCCTTCCAGGACGAGCGGCACGCCTGTTTCGCGAGCGAGCTCGAGCGCGTGGTAGATGTCGCGTGCCTTGTTCGCACGAACGCGAAGATGGTCGCGCCCCTCGAGGAGCGGGAAGACCGCCGCCGACGTCGCGTCGCGCCCGTGAGGTGCGTCTCGAGCGCCGCACGGTAAGTCGTCGCGCGCGTCAGCAGCTGCCGGAGCGCGAGAAACTCGCCGACCCGCGACTGCGGAAGGGGTCGCTGCAGGACCTCGAAAGGATTGTCGGGCGTCGCGCCGACCGGAGGATCGTAGATGGACGGCTGCCGCCTCGAGAACTCCCCGAGCGTCACTTGGACGCCGACCGCGTCACGAACGACGCGCTTCAGACGATCGCTGTCACGACCCGCGGTCTTGACGACACCTCCGCGCCCCGAGACGAGACGCGAGGAGCGGCCGGCAGAGACACCGGCGGCGAGGTACACCGTGGTGACCCCGGCTTCGAGCTCGTCGTCGAGCTCGCGAAAGAAGTCCCAACCGTCGATCGCTCGTACCTCGGGCGCGACGCTTTGTCTCGTATCGCGCGTCGAGCTCGCGAGCGTCGTCTCGGCATCGATGAGGCCAGGGATGATCACGTGAGCGCGAAGGTCGTAGAACTTCGTTCCTTGCTCGTAGTTGCCATTCTTGGGAGGGAATGGCTCGTTCGCGCGCAGGATCGCTTCGATCTTTCCGTTCTTGACGACGATCGTCGCATTCTCGATCACGCCGGCCTCGCCGGCCGTGTGGACCTTCCCGGTGCGGACCGCGAAGATCTCGTCAGCCCACGACGTGCTCTCGGTCGCCGCCCAGATCGCGAACAGCATCGCGAAAGCCCAGAGCGCGGTGATCAACCGGTGACGAGTGATTTTCTTGATTCGCTTCGACATTCGTTTCGTTCGTAGACTCAGAAGAAACGCTGCTGGTTGGGGTGAATCGCTCGCGAAGCCAGCGAGAGGGGGCTTCCCAAAAGCCCCCTTAAAAAGGACGCTCGGGGGCTCGGAGCAGCAACTCGAGATCACGATCTTTCTTTCGATCGTAGACCTCCTCGCCTTCGATCAGCACGAGCTCGACCCAGCTGCGAGCGTCGAGCGGATCGCCGGAGAAGATCGCGATGTCCGCGTCCTTCCCGACCTCGAGCGAGCCGACTCGGTGGCCGAGTCCGAGCACCTTCGCGGGCTCGATCGTGATCGTCTCGATCGCCTTCTTGCGCGGCACGCCGTACTTGACGAGACGCGCGGCTTGGTACCAGAGGTTCGCGTAACCGCTGCGGCTGAACATCGTGCCGCGCGACGACGAGCTGTAGCCGCCCGCCTGAATCACGAACGGGATGCCAGCATCGTGGAAGAGCTTCGGTATCAGGTGTCGCTTGCGCTTGCCGGTCTCGTCGTCGGTCTCCCACATCTCGAAGGTCGGGCTGAGGACGACGGGACCGAGGTTCTTGCGTCCCTTGAGGACGTCGACGAGCTTGTACCCGTCCGAGTTGAGGACGAGCGTCGTCTTGAGGTTGTTCGCGTCGATGATCTCGAAAGCCTTGAAGACGTCCGTCGCCGTCGGGCAGTAGACGAAGGCCGGGAGCTTGCCACGGACGAGATCGACCATCGCGCGCTCGCGCTCGGGGATCTTGTCCTCGGGGACCTTCTTCCAGTCGACCTTCTCCCAGGTCGGACGGATGTTGATGAGCGAGTCGATCGTCGGCGCAGCTTCTTCTTTCGAGATCACTTGCGCCTTGCCGCTCTTGTCCTCCTCGAGCGACTTCATGCGCGAGTAGAGGTCGAAGAAGCGCTTGCGCAGGACGGCCATGCTTCCCATGCGCGATTCGCCCGACGTCGTCGCGAGCGAGATCTTCATCGCGGAGGGAGACTTGACGATCATGCTGTCGACGAAGCGGCCCGAGCTGCGGATCACGGCACCCTGACCGCCGAAGCGCGTCGAGTTCGACGAGATGCAGTGGATCGTCGTCACACCGTTGCGACGTGCCGCCTCGAGCGCGGTCGACGAAGGGTCGATTCCGTCGAGCACCGAGACGTACGGCACGTCCGCGAGACGCTCGTTCGGGACGCGCAATCCCGTCGTCGTGTGAACGTCGACGATGCCGGGCATCGCGACGGCTTCACGACGATCGATCACGCGTGCTTCCGCCGGGATCTTGACGTCCTTGCCGATCGCCTCGATGCGACCGGCCTTGATCAGGATCGTCGCGTTCTCGATGTCGTCGCCGCTGACGGTGATCGCTCGACCGACCTTGACGGCGACGAGCTCATCGGCGGACGCCGTCCGAACGGCGGGGCCGAAAGTCAGGAGGAGCGCGCTGAGCGCGAAGAGATTCTTAGAGAGATTCATGCGATTCGATCGCTTTCCCATCAAAAGGTGTTCGACGTTTTCGATTGGCCCGACGTCTCCTTCGATTCCGCCTTGGCGGCCCCTCCCCCAGCTTTCAGCGCCCCGTTCTTCTTTGTCGTGTCTTCGGCGATCCCCTCGTTCGAGATCTTGACGCCGTCGACCATGACCCAGAGCACCGAAGAAGTGATCGCCAGAGGATCTCCAGATATCGCTACGAAGTCGGCGTCCTTGCCGGCTTCGATGCTGCCGACGCGTCCGTCGACTCCGAGGACGCGCGCGGCGTTGATCGTGATGGCTCGAAGCGCATCCTGAGCGCTGAGCCCCTCGCGCTGCGTCATGGCTGCGCGCTCGAGGAACTGCGACGAGGCGCTCGAGCTCTCGAGTCCGAATGCGAAGGGGATGCCCGCCTCGGCAAGCTCCGCAGAGACGCGACCGCTGACGTACGGGTTCGCCTCGAGCTCGTAGCGACTCCATCCGTCGCCGAGGTCGAGAATCACGTCGGCCTTCGCCGCCTTGATCTCCGGAATGACGCGAAGCGCTTCGCGACCGCCTTCGATCTGGACACGCATGCCGAACTCCTCGCCGAGACGGAGCGCAGTGCGAATCTCGGCGTCGGTGTCGGCAGAGAGGCGGAGGCGACGCTTGCCTTCGATCACTTCGCGAAGGACGACACGTTCAGCCGGCTTCAGCATGTCCCGGAGACCACTCGCCTCGGCGCCCGCGGCGTCAGGCCCCTTCGGCCAACCGTCGTTCTTCGCCTCGAGAAGCGCTCGACGCGCAAGGAAGACTGTTCCCATGCGCGTCGTCGGAATTCGGTAGAGGTACGTCGTCGGGGCGCCCGAGCGGAGTGAGCGGTTTCCGGAAGCGGCATACGGCGTCAGCGAGAGGCCGACGAAGGGCTCGCGGTCGACGAGCGCCGTCGCGAGATGACGGCCGTGCGTCTTGAAGACGGCGCCGAAGCCACCGATGACGTTTCGCTCGCCCGCGGTGATCGCAGCTGTCGTCACGCCACCCGCGAGCGCGCGAAGTCGATAGTCGTTCTTGAGACGAACGCCGTCGCCCGCGTGAATGTCCGGGGTGAGCTCGCGGAACTCGTCGGCGGTTCGACCCGAGAGCCCGAGCGTCGAGCCGGCGTTGATGAGGCCCGGAATGAGCGAGCCCTCGATCTCGACGACCTCGGCTCCGCTCGCCTCGAGCGAGCCGCGCTTGCCGACCGCGACGATCTTGCCGTCACGAACCAGCACTTCGCCGTTGTCGATCGTCTCCTTCGACACCGTGTAGATCTTCTTCGCACGAATCAAACGCGTCGGGCCGGCGACGATCTTTCGCTCGGGCGCCATCGCGCTGACCTTGACAGTCTTCGCGGGCGACTCCGACTTGGGCTTCGCGTCGACGATCTTTTTCGTCGGAACCGTACCGAGCTTGCCCTTCGCCGGCAGCTTGCCGACACGCCCCTCGAAGACGCGGTCGCCGTCGAGGACGAGCTCGCCGTCGATGAAGACCTGCTCGACGCCGCCGTTCCCCGTGAACGGGTTGTCCGACCAAACGACGAGGTCAGCGTCGCACTTCTCGGCGATACGACCGATACGATCCGCGACACCGTAAAACGTCGCCGGCGTCGAGGTCAGCGAGCGCACGGCAGAGGCCTCGTCGAGTCCGTAGAGGATCGAGAGGAGAACGCTCGAGAGAGGATCGATGCGAGACTCGCCCGAGCTGAACGTGAAGGGACGACGCTGAGCTGAAAGCTTCACAGCAGCGCGCAGGACCCGTTCGGGTTCGCGTGTCGAGTACGGGCCGAGGATGACGGGCTGGCCATCGGGGAGGCTCGCGAAGGTCTCGGCGTCGGTGCCGATGCCTTCGAGGAAGATCAGGTTCGCGCTCTTCGCAGCGTCACTCGAAAGGACGCGCTCCGCCTCGGCGAGCGCCTCGAAGTAGACGACGACGGCATCTTTCGACTCCTTACGGCGGCTCGCGAGCCACGACGAGAGCGACTCGATCGCGCCGCTGACGGCCGTCGGATAACGCGGAGCGTTGAAGTCAGGATGAATCGATGCCTTGAGGCCCGCGTTCTCACGAACGACTCGAGCGGGAATCGTACGCGGAACGAGCTTCGCCACGCTGATCTTGCCACCGACGACGTTGGCGTGTCCGGGGCTCAACGCCACGGATGTGACGCCGCGGCGCAGATGAAACTCGATCTCGCCATCCCACGGATCGAAACCGTCGAGGACGCGCAGCTTTTCATTGATCGCGTAGGTGAGATCGTCGTAGTCGCCCTTGAGCGAGAGGTGAGACGCCGCGTCGACGAATCCCGGGAGCAGCCAGCGACCGCCGAGATCGTGAATCGCCGCACCGTCCGGGAACTTCACGTCTTCGCCGTCTTCGAGCTCCTGGATCTTCGAGATCTTGCCGCCTTCGACGACGACGGCGACGTCCGAGCGGACGAGCACCTCGCGCGTGAAAGGATCGACGAGAACGACGTGGCCGCCTTGGAAAACGCGGGCTTTCGACTCGCCGAGCTCGGCCTCGATTTTCTTCGCGTCATCCTTCTTGGTGGCAGAGGCCCAGCGACCGCTCGCCTCACTCTTCGAGCGAGTGCCCGCGCGACCTTCGACGATGACCTGAACGACCTGCGAGCGCGCGTCGAGCGGCTCGCCGTCGAAGAGGACGATGTCGGCATCCTTGCCCTTCTCGAGCGAGCCGATCCGGTCGCCGAGACCGAGCGCCCGGGCGGGCTCGAGCGTCGCCGCGCGCAATGCGATCTCGCGATCGAGACCACCGCGCACTGCCGCGCAAGCCTGAAGACGGAAGTAACGCGAGCCCGTCGGAGATCCGGCCGCCGAGGTCACCGCGATCTTGACGCCCGCCTTCGCGAGGCGAGCCGCCGTCGACTCGGAGTGACCGCGATACTCGAGCGTGTCTTCGGTCAGGAGCACGGGCTCGAGGGCGACACGCAGCTTCGACTCGGCGATCGCCTCGGCGACCTCCGCCGAACGCGTCGCGCCGAGGAGCGTGAACTTCAGGTCGAAATCCTTCTGAAGTCGTCGGGCGTACTCGATGTCGTCACGTCGGTGCGCCTCGAGGAGGACCGGAATCTTACCGTCGAGCGCGCGAACGAGAACCTCGCTGGTGAAATTCTGCTTCGGCTTCTTCGGCGGCGTCGGCTTCTTCGGCGGCGTCGGCTTCTCCGGCGGCGTCGGCTTCTTCGGAGCGGCGGCCCCTTCCTTCGCGGCAGAGGCCCCTTTCTCGGCAGCACTCGGATCCGGCTTCTTGGCAGCGTCCTTTTTCTCGGCGTCTTTCTTCTCGTCCGGCTTTTTCGCACCAGACTTCTTATCGATCCCCTCGTTG
>CAYZGY010000382.1:0-7594 GCA_964478085.1 uncultured Planctomycetia bacterium | reverse complement strand
GCCCTTGAAGAAGCGTCGGATATCACTGAGGTTCTCCTCGAGGATCCGCTCGAGGTCGACGGTGCGCCGCTCCTTGTGCACGAACTCGAGGAAGTCCTTCACGAACACCGTCAGCTCGAGTGAGTCGTTCGCTCCGGCGAGGTGCTCCTGAATCTCTCGAACGACGCTGATGCGAACCTCGTTCCAGTCGACGAACTCCGACTTCAGCCGTGAAAAGCACTTCCACGCGTCGTCGAGACTCATGTGGAAGTGGAGCTTGTGGAAAATCACCAGATCGACGACGGACTCGGGGTACTGCTCGGAGGGGACCGGGGTCTTCTTCCAGAACTTGTCCGACGCTTGGATGAGAGTCTTGAGGCGCTGGCTGATCTTCACGGTGCTGCTCTCCCTGGGCTCTTCCCTGGAAAACTGGGCTTCTCTCCCTCGGAAACGGCCGCAGTCCGCACGGAGAATCCTCAACAAACAGCGAACGCAAGCGGGCCGAATAACATCCCGACCGCCGAGGCTCTGGATCTCGTTCGGGTCCCATCTGGTCGAGGGGACCCGTGTGATGAGATCGGGGGATTCTGCGTGCCGACCTGGCTGAAAGGAAGCCTGGATTATACTCGGTTGGCCTGGAGAATGGAAGATCGATCCTGCTCCCCGGGGATCACTCTAAATCCTTTATCAAGAACTACTTAGGCTTGTTCTTGGAGGGGATGCTGGCTGCCACTTTGGCAGCTTCCGGATCTGCCCGGTGGTTGCCTTCGAGTTCTGGCGAGCTCGAGGTTTGGGGGATCTTCGGGATCGAGGAGGGCTTGGGAGACAAGTCGAGCCGTCGCTTCCCGCCCTTGAGGTGCGCCCTACGCCGGTGCGCGATGAGCTCCGCGACGATACTGACGGCGATCTCCTCGGGCGACTGACATCCGATGTCGAGACCGATCGGGGCGTGCACCTCCGCCAGCCGCTCGTTCGTAACTTTCTGGTCTTTCAACGACTTGAAGATTCGTGCGATCTTCGCTTTCGAGCCGATGAGCCCGATATACCCGGCCGTCGTGGCGACGGCCTTCGTCAGGCAGAGCTGGTCGTAGCGGTGGCCCCGTGTGACGATGACGAGGTACGAGGACGGGCCGATCGGCAGCTCGTCGAAGCACGTCTCGAACTCGGAGACGACGACCTGACAGGCATTCGGGAAATGATCGGGGTGGGCGAAGCGTTCGCGGTCGTCGACGACGATGCAGTTCATCCCGACGTTGGCCGCCAGGGGGACGAGCTGCCTCGCGATGTGTCCGGCACCGAAGATGTAGACCGTCGGAGAGCCGAGCGGCTCGATGAACACCTCGACCGTGCCGCCGCACGCGAGCCCATCCTCCTCCGCGGTCTTGGGGGTGAGCTTGAAGCTGTGGCGCATCGGTCGATCGTTATCGATCACTTCGCGCGCGAGAGCCCAGACGTCCGCCTCGGTGCAGCCGCCGCCGATCGTTCCGACGGTGCTGCCGTCATCACGGACGAGCATCTTCGCGGATTCCTTGCCCGGCGTGGAGCCCGTCGCTCCGATAACCGTCGCCAAGGCGCCGCGTTGCCCTTTCTCCAGCAGCTCGGCGATCTCCCTGTAAATCTCCGACATGCGTCCACTTATAGCACGAGCCCGGTGCCCGTGCCAGCTCGGCAGGGGGCTCGGGATCGTCGGGATGGGCTCGGGATCGTCGGGATGGGCTCGGGATGGGCTCGGGATTCTGACCGATTCGGCCGGGTGTTGTATACTCCTTCGGACAGGGAAACCCGATGGGCGATCGAATCGGGGTTTTGAGGGCGGACGTGAGTACGGAAAACAGAGGGGCGGTTACCTCTAGTAACCTGCCCGTATCGATTCAGCCTCGCTTCGATTGCGATCAGCTCGCACTGATCTTCGGGACGTGTATTCTCGACCCGGTGTTCGTGCTCGATTGCGAGTCGGAATGCCTCGTGGCAGTTAATCAGGCTCTTCTCGACCTCGTCGACTACACGATCGAGGAGCTCGAAGAGCAGGAGATCACCTTCGGGTCGCTCGTGCACGGCGATGATCGTGCCGTGTTCCGGACCTGGATCGAGGACGGCGGAGCCGACAACGGCAAGCGTATCCAGATCCGACTGCGCGGCAAGGAGAGCGAGGCTCCCGAGCCGCGGATCGAGGGGCAGCCCAAGGAGCCCGAGCCGATCGGGGTCGAGGTCGCGCTCAAGCGCATCCGCTGGCAGCGACGCGAGTACCAGCTCGGCTTCCTCAAGCTCAACGGCAACCGCCATCGCCGCGAGGCGAAGCTGCGTCGCGAGGTCGAGAAGCAGAAGCAACGCGCCGTCCAGGCCGTCAGCTCCTCCGTGCGCATGTACGCCCTCAACGAAAAGATCAAATCGACGCTCGTTCTGATGACGAATCTCCTCCACGCGGAGGACGAGCGCGCCCTCTTCCAGGAGGCGACGCGCATTCTCACGAACGACGAAGGCGTCAACTTCAAGACCGCGACGATCCTCGTCCTCGAGGACGGCAAGCTCGCGACGGTGCTCACGACCGACGAAGGCGAGGAGAAGCAGGTCTACTCGCTCTCGGAAGACAACAAGTACTCGCGCATGGTCGAGGACGGCCTGCTCGGGCAGATCGACGTCGATCACACGCAGAAGGAGCTCGTCTTCCCGCTGCAGAGCCGCGGTCGACTCGTCGGCATGGTCGAGGTCACGCAGCACGCCGGCGAGAAGAAGCTCTTCGTCTTCGACGATCACCAGAGGATCCGCGAGTGGCAGCGCGACATGCTGCGGCAGATCGGCGATATCATCGCCCTTCTGCTCGACAACTTGCGCCTCAATCGCGAGCTCAAGCGACAGTCGATCGTCGACTCTCTCACGGGCGCGGGGAATCGAAACTTCTTCATGCAGCGTCTGCGGTCGGAGGTCCAACGAGCTCATCGTTACGGCCGTCCGATGTCGCTGATCTTCCTCGACGTCGATCACTTCAAGGAGATCAACGACGGCTACGGACACCTCCAAGGCGACCAAGTGCTGCGCGATCTCGGCGCGGTGTTCCGCAGCAACCTGCGCAAGGTCGACGTGCTCGGTCGCTACGGCGGAGACGAGTTCGTCCTGCTGCTTCCCGAGACGACGAAGGAGATGGCCGAAGAGACCGCCGAGAAGCTGATCCGCTCCGTCCGGGCGCACCACTTCCTGAACCTCGACGCGCCGGACCAGTCGGTCAACGTCTCGATCAGCGTCGGTCTGGCGACCTTGACGCCGGGTCAGGACGAGGAGCGATTCCTCCAGGCCGCGGACGCGGCTCTCTACGTCGCGAAGAAGCACGGACGAGATCGTGTCGCGACGACCTCGGAAGCGGAGGCCGCATCCCCACAGCTCGCTGAAGCGAACGCCGAGCTCGCGGACTGAGTCGATCTTCGATCCGAGATCCGCCATCGTGCGAGAGTTTCTTCTCCCGTCGGGATCACGAGAAGGGGCGATCAGTCCGTATTGGCGTCTCTGCTCGGTAACAGGACCAAGCTCCCACGCATGTAGCTGAGCTCCGTGGCCATCGCCTGCGCGACCCTTCGGACGTCCGGATCGGTTCGAGCGAGGACGGATTCATCGAGGGTGTTGTCCGCGATGTCCGTCGTCATGGAGAGTTCGTCGGCCAGCGCGGCAGCCTGCTCGTGTTTCGACAGCGCTTCTTCCTGATGACCGAGCTCCCCGAGAACCATCGCCAGTACTCCCAGGCTATCGCATCGACGCTGATCGTTCCCGTGGGACAGCGCGTAGGCCAGAGAGTCCTCGACCCAAGCGAGTGCCTTCTCGCCTTCTCCCGCGTCGACCAGAGCCCGCGCGTGGTCGTAGATGTTGACTGCGTTGAGACCCTTGACGATTTCTCGAGCTTCCACATCGTCCGAGTCGATCGCCGCGCTTCCGAATACCGCGGCGCTGGGCTCGTCGCCCTCCTGCAGCATCCGCCTCGATCAGCATGAGATTCGGACACTCTGCGAGAAAGCGACGCAGCCGAGATCGCGCTTCGTCGGACTTGAACACCTTGTCGAGCAGGATGTCGAAGTTCTCGACCGCGACGACGATCAACGGGTGTTGTCCACCGACTCTTTCGCGGATGCTCGTGACGAGGGACTCCCGTGCCGCTTCCCACTCGTCAGCCTCTTCGTCCGCCCATGTCGGAATGACGGAAGACGCCGGCCGCTCCGCCAGTTTGCGCTTGATTTCCGACAGGAGAAGCGAGGGCTGCTTGACGTTTCTCTGCTCCTCGTCCGCGTTGTCCTCCGCGCTGAGATGTAGAAACGCGCACTGAATGAAGAACGGAAAGAGGTCGTCGAGGCGATCGAGTACCTTTTCCGTGGTCTCGGGCGTCCAGGATTGAAGCTTCGCGCCGGCGACCAGATCGTCGAGCAGCGATCTCGCTTCCTTCCGGCTCGGGGGGGGCAAGTCGATCGTAATCATGTGGTTGATCGGGCGTGAGTCCAGGCCGACGTCCTCGAGGAAGCTGCGAACCCCGATCGACCCGGAGATGACGACCGGGATGCGGCCGTCCGACCACGGTCGCAGCGTACCGAGAATCAATCGGATCTCGAGGGCGTTGTAACCTTTGTCGAGCATGTTCTGGAAGAAGAAAGGTAGCTCGTCGATCAGCAGAAAGACCTTCGCAACGACCGCCTGGATCGCCGCCGTGAGAGGTTTCCAGTACTCGACGGCGTCCTTCGGCAGCGCTACGACGCTGCAGTTCCTGTAGGAACGAAGACTTCCCGATGCGTTTCAGCCCGAACAGAAGGAGGCTGTTGCCGTTCTCTGCGGCGTGAATCGCCTTCTTGAGTTGTCGCGTGCGAAATCGGAAATCGTCACCGACGACAGCGGGTTCACTTCGGTTTCTCATGAGATCCTCCTGGGTTGTGAGTGTGGAATGACCAGACGGCCCAGGAGGTATCACTTTGAAGTGATATCATTTCACGATGATAGTTCGTGCTTGTTGAAAGTGATTCGTTTTCAGTGCCTTGGGGCTTTCGCTTCGGCTTTTAGCCGCCGCGGCGAGGGTGGCGAAGGTCGGCCGAAGGGTTCGAACGAACCACCCGAAACACGGAGCGCGGCTCGTTCGCGGGGGAAATCAGCTTGCGGAGCTCTCGTCCGGATCGCTGTCGATGGCCGCTTCCTCGGCGGTCTTCTGAAGCAGCTCCTCGACGCGTCGAGCGGCATCGTCTTCGGGCTCGACGATCTCGAAGCGCAGGATCGGGATGTTCTTGAGAGCGAGGTTCTTCCCGACGCGCTTCTGGATGAACGTCCGCCCTTGCTCGAGCGCGTGCTCGGCCTTCGAGCGATCACCCTCGGACCCGAGCACCGAGACCTTGACCTTCGCCTCGCGAAGATCGATCGTCGGCTCGACCGCCAAGACCGTCATGAAGCCGATGCGAGGATCGCTGAGCTCCGTCTGAATGACGTGGCTCACGAGAAACTTCATGCGACTGGCGATGCGTTCGACGTGTCGTGCCATGCGCTCTCAACCGGTCGTAGGGGCAAGGTGTCCCGGTGCTGGTTGGGGTGAATCGTTCGTGCGCTGTGTCTTCGAAACACAGGCGAGCGAGAAGGGCCCTCCCGAAAAGGCCCCTAAGAGCCCGTTGAAGAAGCCGATTCGGCGTCCAAGCGGCCGATTCGCCCGAGCTCTTCGTCGCTGAAACTCGCCAATGCTAAGAGATCATTGGTCGAGCTTCCGAGCCTTATGCTCGATCGCGTAAGATTCGATCTCGTCGCCTTCCTTGATGTCCTCGTAACCCGAGATCTTGATACCGCACTCGAAGCCTTCTTTGACTTCCTTGACGTCGTCTTTGAAGCGCTTGAGCGTGCTCAGGGTGCCTTCGTAGATCACGGCGCCGTCACGGATCAGGCGCACCTTGTCGTTGCGAAGGATGTAGCCGCTCTTCATGAAGCAGCCCGCGATGTTTCCGATCTTCGAAGCACGGAAGACTTGGCGGATCTCGGCGCGGCCGTGGACGACCTCGAACTCCTCGGGGGAGAGGCGCTCTTCCATCGCCGCTTTGACTTCCTCGACGGCCTCGTAGATGACCTTGTAGTGACGGATGTCGATACCCTGCTCGTCGGCGAGCGAGCGGGCGCGGTCATCGGCGACTACGTGGAACCCGATGATGACGGCTTCGGACGCAGCGGCGAGGTTGACGTCTTCTTGCGTTACCGCGCCGACGCCGGTGTGCAGCACCACGACCTCGATCTCGTCGGTGGAAAGTCCGACGAGCGACGTACGGAGGGCCTCGATCGATCCCTGCACGTCGGCCTTGATGATGAGCTTGAGCTCCTTGAAGTCCGAGTCGCCCATGCGCTTGACCAGGTCCTCGAGAGACGCCTTCTTGACGGCGTACTTCTCGGCCTGCTCGAGCTCGCGATATCGGCGCTCGCGCTCATCGGCCATCGACTTGGCTTGCTTCTCGTTCTCGATGACGTAGAACTTCTCGCCCGCGGACGGCGCGCTGTTCAGACCGACGAGAGTCACCGGCATGGAAGGACCGGCCTCGTCGATATCGTCGACACCGTTGACGATGAGGTTGCGGACACGTCCGTGGCTCGCTCCGGCGAGGACGTAGTCACCCGCCTTGAGCGTGCCGTCCTTGACGAGGACGGTCGCGAGAACGCCGCGCGTCGTCGTCGCTTCAGCTTCGAGAACGACGCCGAGAGCGGGACGCGACGGAGTCGCCTTGAGCTCGAGAATCTCGGACTCGAGGCTCAGAACCTCGAGAAGACTGTCGATGCCTTGACCCGTGTGAGCCGACACCTCGATGCACTCGGTGTCACCACTCCACTCGACGGGCTGGAGGCCGAGTCCCGAGAGCTGTTCCTTGACGCGCTGCGGGTTCGCGGCGGGGAGGTCGCACTTGTTGATCGCGACGACGATCGGGACATTCGCGGCGCGCGCGTGGTTGATCGCCTCTTCGGTCTGCGGCATGGGGCCGTCGTCCGCAGCGACGATGAGGACGGCGACGTCGGTGGCGTTCGCGCCACGAGCACGCATCTCGGTAAACGCCTTGTGACCCGGCGTGTCGATGAACGTGACGTGTACGTCGCCCTTGTCGACGCGGTACGCGCCGAGGTGCTGCGTGATGCCCCCGTGCTCCTTCGCAGTGACCGCGGTCTCGCGGATCTTGTCGAGGAGCGAGGTCTTTCCGTGGTCGACGTGACCGAGGAAGGTGACGACCGGCGCGCGGATGATCTGCTCGGCGCCTTCGAACTCGAGCTCCTCGAGGCCCTGGAGGACCTCCTCGACGCTGTCGTCCTTGTTCTTGAACGTGACCTCGGTGCCCAGCTCCATGCAGAGCTCTTCGACGAGCTCGTTGTCGAGGAACTGGTTGAGCGTCGCACGACGACCGAGACCCATCATCGCCTTCATCAGGTGACCGGTCTTGACGCCGAGCGCCGAGGAGAGGTCTTTGAGGTTGACGGGAGGCTCGACCTCGACGTGCGAGGGGATCTCGACCTTGGCCGCCTCGGCACGCCGGGGACCGCCCGGCCCTCGACCTTGAGGTCGACGCCGTACGCCGGCGCGCTGCCCGGCGTTGTACTCGTTGCTCGGGAAGAAGATCTTTCGACCCTTGCCGCGGCCGCC
>CAYZGY010000381.1:0-7595 GCA_964478085.1 uncultured Planctomycetia bacterium | reverse complement strand
GAGAAGACACGCACCGTGTGCCCCTACTGCGGCGTCGGTTGCTCGATCGACCTGATGACGAAGGGCGACACGCTCGTCGGTGCGCAGCCGGCGATGGACGGTCCGGCGAATCTGGGTGCGCTTTGCATCAAGGGTCAGTTCGCGTACGACTTCGTCCAGCACGACGATCGCCTCTCGATGCCTCTCGTCCGTGGCGAAGACGGCAAATTGCACGAGGCTGGGTGGGACGAGGCGCTCGACCGCGCCGCGGACGGCTTCCGAAAGGCGATCGAGAATCACGGCGCCGAGTCCATCTACGGAATCGCATCGGGTCGTGCGCCGCACGAAGCCGCGTACACGATGCAGAAGTTCATCCGCGCAGGCTTCGGTACTCACCAAATAGACAACTGCAGCCGTGCTTGACACGCGCCGACGGTCGCCGGTCTGGCGGCCACGATCGGTCGTGGAGCGATGTCGAATCCTCTCGTCGACATGCAGAAGCCGGAGACGATCTTCTGCATCGGAACGAACATGACCGAGTGCCACCCCGTGGCTGCCACGGGAATCAAGAAGGCGCTCGCTCGAGGGTCGAAGCTCATCGTTGCAGACCCGCGACGCATCCCGCTCGCGGAGAAGGCTGATCTTTACCTCCCGCTTCGTGTCGGTTCCGACGTCGCTCTACTGCTCGGCATGGCGCACGTCATCGATCGTGACGGTCTCCTCGAGAATCGCACGACCGGCACGGCCGAGCTCCTCGAGCACGTCAAGAAGTTCACGCCCGAGTGGGCCGAGGACATCACAGGTGTCCCCGCGGCGGACATCGAGACCGCTGCGCGCTGGTACGCGGGCTCCGATCGGAGCGCGATCTACTACACGCTCGGAATCACCGAGCACATCTGCGGCGTCGACAACGTCAAGAGCCTCTGCAACCTCGCCTTGATGACGGGTCACGTCGGCAAGGAAGGCACGGGCATCAATCCGATGCGCGGGCAGAACAACATCCAGGGTGCCGGCGACTGCGGCGCGATTCCCGCGAACTATCCGGGCTTCCAGCCCGCGCACAGCCCGGACGCCCAGGAGAAGTTCCACAAGCTCTACGGCAAGAAGATCCCGCTCGAGAAGGGGATCACGAAGGTCACGGCGCTCAACCGCTGTGGCGAGCAGATCCGCGCGATGATCATCGACGGCGAGAACACCGTCGTCTCCGATCCTGATCGCAAGCACTGCGAGCACGCGCTGACGTCGCTCGACCACCTCGTGGTCGTCGACATCTTCCGAACGGAGACGGCCGAGCTGGCCGACGTCGTCCTCCCCGCAACTTCGTGGGGTGAGACGGACGGAGTCTGCACGAACACCGAGCGACGCGTCCAACGACTGCGCAAGGCCGTCGAGCCGCCGGGCGAAGCGAAGCCTGATTGGTGGATCGTCTCGCAGATCGCCAAGCGCCTCGGCGTCCCCGGATTCGAGTTCGAGTCGGCGAAGGACGTCTTCAACGAGCTCTGCTCCCTCTCACCGATCTACTCGGGACTCGACTGGGACCGCATCGACGAAGGTCAGTACCAGTGGCCCGTCCCCGAGAAGGATCACCCGGGTACTCCGGTCCTCCACATCGGCGAGTTCGTCAACGGCCGCGGCATCCTCTCGGTGCTCGACTACCGCGATCCCGCGGAGACGATCGACGACGACTTCCCGGTCTGGCTGACGACGGGGCGAAGGCTCGAGGCGTACCACACGCGCACGCAGACGGGTCGCGCGCATGGCATCGACTACCTGCTCCCCGAGGAGACGCTCGAGGTCCATCCCGACGACATCGCCGAGTGGGGTCTCGTCGACGGCGGCTGGGCGCGTATGTCGAGTCGACGCGGCTCGGTCGACATAAAGATAGAGTCGGCGGACACCTCGCCGCGTGGAACGGTCTTCTGCAGCTTCAGCTTCGGCGACGTCCCCGTGAACATCCTCACGGGGTCGGGCTACGATCCGGTGACGGAGACGGCGGAGCTCAAGGTATGCCCTGTCCATCTCGAGAGTATCGACGCGCCGGCGCCCGCGTCCGCGGGAAGCTGACGTCGATCCGATGCGCAGTGGAAGAGCATCCGGGACTCTCGCCTGTCAAGCCCTCTGCATCTCTCTCATGGCGTGTGCGGGCGATCCACCGACGCGCAAGCCCGCCTCAGCTGCCGCGCAACCCACCGAGAAGCCCGAGTTCGAGCAAAAGCTCGCGGCGAAGGACATCGACGCCTCGTTCGGACTTCGCCTCAACCCCTCGCTGGAGATTCGCGCGTGGACGGACCGCATCCTCCTCGAGACGCGAACACGCATCGAATCGGACACTCCACTCATCGGAGGGGTACTCGCCAACGTCGCCCGCAATCGCGCCAAGCGCTTCGACGGAACAGTCGTCGCGCACGTCCACGAAACTCTGCCCTCGGGACTCCTCCTGGTCGATCGAGTGATCACCCAGAAAGGCGGCCACCGCATCGTCACGACCTACGACCCCGCACTTCCCTTCGCGGTCGATCCTCTACGCCCCGAGACGACCGAGAGCGCAAAGGACGAGCCCGAACGACTCTTCGACGAAGAGGTGCGCGTCACGGTCACGGAGTCCGACGACGACAGTCTCGAGAAAGACACCGTGCTCACCGGTCGCGTCATCGTCGTGCGGACGAAAACCACGAGAGGGGTCATCGTCGAGATCGACGCCCCGCTCGCCGCGCCGGACATCATGCGACGCATCGGCATCGCCCCGGCCACTCGCTTCGCAGTCCGCAACGGCACGCAGCGATTCGATTCGCTCAAGGTTTCGCTCAACGATCCGCCGGCGGGTGACGTCGACTTCCTCGCACGCTGAAACCAAGAAGTCCGGGGTGTCTTCCGGAATTCCGGAAACGGGGCCGAAGCACTCGCCGTCTTTCAGGGCATGACCCTCCCCCCCCATCGGAATCAGACTCCGTCGCGCCTCGACTCCGACTGTGCGCTGCGATCACCTTGATGCTCGTCATCGCCGCGACGCTGTGCACCGTCCATCTCGCGGGCGCACGAAGTGCGGCCCGGTCAGTGCGACCCGGTCAGTGCGACTCGATACGAGCTCGCGGTTTTTCAATCGTTCGTCTTGTCGTACGAAGGCCGAACTGACACACTTCCCGTTCCCTTCAACACGGATGGGGCTTCCGACTTTTCGAGCCTCCTCGATCTCATCTTGTACGACGACGATCAGATGGCGGAGCTGGATCTCGAGCGCATCGACGTCTACGAGCCGACCTCGTGCCCAGTCGACATCGACGCCCACCGCTGGGCGCTCTTCGTCAGATGCGACAGGGACGACCTCACGAAGAGCCTCGTCGACGACGCGCACGTGTACGTGTTCGCCACGGAGTCGGGAGAGATCCTCCACGACCTACGACTCGGACGCGCCTACGGACCACCGACGCCTGGATCGTAGCTTCGAGCAGGCAGCTCCTCGCTGCCTACAGTCGCTTCGATGGGTCGACCGAGATCACCTGCTGGGACCTTTAGCGGAATCGCGCCTTACGGCTTCAGCGTCAAGACCGGCCGGAACCCGATCTGTAGCGACTTCACCGCCGGATCGAGGCTGCTGCGGTTCGACGAGCGGCAGTAGCGCGGCAGGCCGAACCAGCCGCCGCCGCGGAGGATTCGTTGTCCGCTGCCGTTCTCGACGAGTGGGTCGACCGCTCCGCCTTCGAGGGTCGGGTAAGCGGTCTCGGAGTACTCGTCTCGGCACCACTCCCACACGTTGCCGTGCATGTTGTGAAGGCCGAAGGCGTTCGGCGTGTACGCGTCGATCAGAGCCGTGCGGCCGAGCTCCATTCCCGTCTCGCCGTTGCAGTATCCCGTCGACGCCCAAAAGTTCGCTTGGTCCGCCGAGATCGTGTCACCGAAGGTGAAGGCCGTCACCGTGCCGGCGCGGCAGGCGAACTCCCACTGCGCTTCGGTCGGCAGCTCGAGGCCCGTGCGCGAGCAGTACTCGGTGCACTCGTCCCAGGAGACGTTCTCGACCGGAAGCTCGAGGTAAGCCTGAGCGGTCGACAGCTCGTCGCCGATAAAGCCCTCACCCTCACCACCGACGCGAAAGTAGGACGGGTTCTCGAGCATCACGTCGCGCCACTCGCGCTGGCTGATCTCGTACTTCGCGATGAGAAACGGGCTCAGGTGAACCGCGTGCGCAGGACCTTCGTCGTCGTTGCGCTCGCACTCGTCCCGGTGACTTCCGACACGACCCGCTCCAGCCGGCAAGTAGACGAAGACGACACCCGTACCTCGGTGCTCGTACTCGGCGTGGCCCTGAAGATTGTGGTCGATATACGTAAAGCCCGAGATCGGAATGTGACTGTAGAAGCAAGAGCCGTCGTCGACATCCGCGTTCTCATCGTAGTTGTCCGCACCAGGATCGATGCAGCCGCCGTACTGGCAACTACCGTCGTCGATCTCGGCGGTCGCGTCGTAGTTGACCGCAAGCTCGTCCGTGCAGCCCTCGAATCCCGTGCAGCTCGGGGCGAGCTCGGAACCGAGGAGCAAATAGCCGATGAGGAAGATCGGATCACCGATGTCGATGCGGCTGTCTTTGTTGACGTCCGCACACTTGTACATGCTTTCACACCGCGGTGGCGCACCGCCGAGGAGGTTGTAACGCAGGAGGTAGATCGGATCGGCGATATCGACGCGCGTGTCGGAGTTCACATCGCCACACTCAGCCACCGACTGTGCAAGTGCTTTCGGCGACGCAGCTGACGGCAGTCCGCTCAACACACAGACGACGGCCATCCACCCAGCCACGAACACGCAAAAGCGCAGTAACCCGGACTGTCTCATGTCAGGCTTCCCGTTCGGTTTCTTCTCCCCTTGCAGCCGGCTCCTCTCCCCCTCGGAGAGTGCCACACCGACCCAAGGTGCGTTTGGCTATGGACCCGATACCTGTCTAATGTAACTGCGCCGCTGGGCTTGTCCAAGTTCGGTCCGCCAAATTCGCGACGCCGCGATGTCGTCGGCCGAGCGCGATTCCGGCTCGGTTCTGGTATTCTCGTGCGCATGACCACCGTCCCGCGAACAGAAACCGAACAACGCGTCGCCCGCGTGCAAGCTCGAATGGCCGCTGCGAATCCGGCGATCGACGCGTTGATCCTGGTTCAGACGGCCGACCTCTACTACCTGAGCGGCACGGCCCAAACCGCCCATCTGATCGTCCCTGCGACGGGCGAGCCGAGACTTCTCGTCCGCAAGATTCTCGATCGCGCCCAGGAAGACTCGCCACTCGCGGACATTCGTCCGCTCGGCAGCATGAAGGACCTCGCCGGGCATCTCGACGAGCTTTGCGGCACGGGTACCAAGCGCGTCGGACTCGAGCTCGATGTCCTTCCAGTAAATACGCTGAGGTTCTACGAGAAGATCCTCGGCTCGGGCGTCGAGACCGTCGACGGCTCACCTGCTGTTCTCGCCTGCCGCGCGGTCAAGAGCGAATACGAGATCGACCAGCTGCGCGAGGCGGGTCGAGTTCACTCGAAGATTTGCGAGGCGATCGTCGAGGAGCTGTCGAGCGGAGCCGAGCTCTCGACGTACCAGCTCGGCGCACGCCTCGACCTTCGCGCACGCGAGCTCGGCCATTGCGGTGTGATTCGCATGCGAGGGCTCAATGTCGAAGCCGGCATCGGAACGGTCGTCAGTGGAGAAGACGGCGCGATCCCGAGTCACTCGGTCTTTCCGATCGGCGGTCGAGGTCCCCACCCCTACGCGCCGCTCGCAGGCTCGCACGCGCCGATCGAGAACGACGTCCCGATCATCTCCGACTACCTGATCAACCTGACCGGCTACCACTCCGACTGCACGCGCATGGCCGTTCGCGGGACCTTCCCCGACGAGGCCGCGGAGATCCTCGCGGTCATGCAGTCGCTCCTTCGTCACTGTGAGAGCACGGTTCGCGCTGGGGTGATTCCGTCGGCCGTCTATCAGGACGTCGTCGAGCGTGCGACCGAGGCCGGACTCGGCGAGAACTTCATGGGCCCGGGCAAGCTCGGCGTCAGCTTCATCGGTCACTCGGTCGGGCTCGAGGTCAACGAGACGCCGGTCCTCGCCCCGCGCTTCGACGAGCCGCTCGAGGTCGGCAACACGATCGCGATCGAGCCCAAGTACACTCATGCGAGATTCGGCGTGATCGGACTCGAGAACACCTACGCCGTGCGTGAAGACGGCCTCGAGCTCTTGACGGAGGCGAGTGAAGATGTGGTCGTCGTTCCGGCTTAGACACCTGGCACTGCTCACGATTGTCGCGCTCGGCTGCGCACCGACTCCCGAGGAACGCGCGATCGCGTAACCTCTCGCAGGAAGTGCCGAAGTGGAAGGAGGAGAACAGCTGCTTCTCCTGCCACAACAACGGCGATGCTGCGCGAGCACTTATCGTCGCGAAGAAGGATGGCTGGGAGGTCGACGATGCGGCACTCGACTCCACCTGGGACTGGCTCCGCGATCCGCACGCTTGGGCCAAAGGCCCAGGTGACAGACGTTTTCAAGACCACCGACTCGCGAGCCTTCAATTCGGCTGGGTAGAGACGATCGCTTCGCCGAAATCGGACGCGAGCTCGACGATCGCCGACATCGTCGCCTCGCTCCAACGCGAAGATGGCTCGTGGCGAATCGCTAAACGGTGGCAGGGGACCTTTCATCGACTCCCACCCCGAAGTTTTCGACACCGCGCCCGTCGTCATCGCGCTTTCGCGTTTCGTCGCCTACCGCGACGAAATCGGTGACGGAGACACGCTCTACGCGATGATGCTCCGGGGTCGAGACTTCCTCCTGCGCGAGTAGCAGCTCGACGGCAGCTGGATCGAGACCACGCGACCCGCGGGAGAAGAGCTCCTCGAGGTTGTTCCCCGTCAAGTCCTCGAGAAACGACGACGCCCCCACCGACCTCGCGCAGCTTGACGCGCCGATACACGTGCCCGAACGCCATCGGCTTCGAGAAGTGCAGGTGGAGCTTGAGCAGGTTCTCGGGGAGGACCTTCGCCGACGGTAGACCGCGTCGACCTGAACGAGCGCGCCGGGTGAGTCGAGCGTCGTGCCGCGCGCGACCGAAAGGAAGACGGATCCGGATCCCGGGCTCACGGCCAGGTCGACGATGCGGATTTCGCTCGCCTTCGTCCCGAGGAGCCCCGCGACCTTCTGATCGATGGCTTCGACGTGGAGGTTCTTTCCCGCCTTCGCGCCACCGCCCTTCGTCAGCCCGGCCGGTTTTCCGTCAGCGGAGGCAACGTTCGTCGCGAGAGAGAATCAGCGTAGCGATTCCCGCGAGCGCGTAGCATTTTCGTGTCTTGCTAGGTTCGAACAACATTCGTGTGAGCCCTCCGTTCCCGGATGGCGTTTCGAAACCCGATCGTCCTCCGTACTCGTCCTACACCAGCCGCCCTCATCGTGATTCGCGGGTGAACCTTAGGTCAAGATCCAATGACCCGGCTTGACGAATCTTCGGAGCGCGGTGACACTGCGATCGGGTCCTTAGCTACACCTAACGACGCAGTTCCCTTCGACTTTCTCCCCCCTACAGCGAGGAAACGGAATCTCATGCGCTGCTCTCATTTCGTCAGAAGCTCGGCGTTCGCGGTCTTCCTGGG
>CAYZGY010000380.1:0-7620 GCA_964478085.1 uncultured Planctomycetia bacterium | reverse complement strand
TCGAGTCACGGATTCCGGCACGCCGCCGTTGATGGCCGAGAGTCTACTCATCTTCCGCATCTCGCCGCTCGACTCCTGCGCACGGCCTGACTGTCAGTCGGACTCCGGCTGTGAAGAGCTCGTCGCACCCGTCGAGGAATCCTGCTGCGAAGATGGCTCGAGTCATCGAGTCGCCGAGCCGATCGTGAGCTGCCCCGAGGGTCGAGTGCTTCACATCGGGAGAAACTCCTCCGGATTCGGACGACTTCAGAACTGTGATGCTCTTGAGGTTACGCCGCTTCCACAGGGTGGGCACAACGTTCGTCTCAACGTGGAGGCTCGGTGCGTCGACTCCTCTCGCGCGGTGGCGATTCGAATGAGGCTCGAGACCTCGCGCGACGTGCTCGTCGACGAGGAGAGCCTGTTGCTGTTGCGCGATCGACGTGACGGATTCGCTCAACAGCTGCACATCTCCTATCCGGTCAATCGGAATGTCCCTTCCAGCGAGATCGAGGGCGCGGGAGCTTTGCTCACCTGCGTGCTGACCGACCGCGACGGAGTACAGGTCGAGCGTCGACTGCGCCTCGAGCTGACCCGCGACCGCACGACCGATCTCCCGGAGCCTGATGTCGCCGACGTCCCAGCGAGCGAGGTCGGCTGCGTCGGCTGTCACCGCCCCCTGACCGAAAGAGGCGAACGTCACGGCATCGAAGACGCTCATCCCTGGTACCCTCTGACTTGCACCGAATGTCACGGAGGGGACGCCGGTGCGGACACTCGCCTCGAAGCACACGTCGCGCCGGTGGACGGCAAATCTCGCGTGCTCGATTTTCTCTCGAGCGATGAGCTCGACGCGGTCGATCCGGACTATCTACGCTTTGTGAATCCCGGCGATCTTCGCGCCGCGACGGCAGGATGCGGGGCGTCGAATCCGGCGAACCCAGGTGGGGGGTGTCATCAGGATCACGTCGACAACGTACGCCTCAGTCTGATGGCCACCTACGCCGGCCACTACAAGACACCTCGGTACCTCGCTGGAACTCAGGATCGTGGCGCGTATCTCGGGGCGGTCGATGTTGTGGATCCGGACTTCGACCCGGACACTGCGCCCGAAGGTGCCGTGCCGTTTCTCGTGGCCTTGCGAGAGCCCTCGGAGATCGATCGTGGCTCCACCGGAGGCTGCATCGACATCTACCTTCCCAAGTCTTGTCCGACCTGTCACCTGAACGCCTTCGGGCCGAACAACTCTCCCGGCAACTACCGCTCTTCGGGGTGTTCCGCATGTCACATGCTGTACGACGAGGACGGTCTGTCCAAGTCGGACGACCCGATGATCGACAAGGACTTTCCCCCGCACGCCTGGAAGCACAAGCTCACGGCGGCTATCCCCACAGAGCAGTGCGCGCACTGCCATTTTCAAGGAGGGCGCATCGGGCTTGCGTATCGAGGCATTCGCGAGGGCGGGTTCCCTCCCGACAAGACGCCACCCAACGCCGTCGCCATCGATCGTACGCTGCACGCTCACGAGGCGGGCTACTACTTCACCGATGAGGACGAAACGAACGACATCGACGAGACCCCGCCCGACGCGCACTTCAGTGCGGGCATGACCTGCATGGATTGTCACATCGGCGGAGACGTGCACGGCGATGGCAACATTCACGCGTCTGAACGTGACCAGGTCGGTGTTCGCTGCGAAGACTGCCACGGAACCGTGCGGGCCGAGATACGCGAAGATCCGAACGATGGCCTCTTCAAGACGGAGCACGGTTTCGCGCTACGCAGAATTCGTCGCGCAGAGGGTGACCGCATTCTCCTTCGTCTCGCGACAGAGGATCGCGAGCTCGAGATCCCGCAGGTGAAGCGAATCGTCGATGGCGACGTCAACCACGCGATGCAGATCGCGATGGGGGTTCACGAGAACGGGTTCTCCCACACCGACAGCCTCGAGTGTTACTCGTGCCACACCTCGTGGAGACAGACATGCTTCGGCTGTCACGTCACGGTGGACGACCGTGCCACTGGACCTAACAGGACGACCGGGAAGAGCTCCATCGGTGCGATTTCGGTCTCGCGAGATGACTACTCGACGGACTACTTCGTGCTCGGGACGAACGCGCGGGGAAAGATTACGCCGTTGTGCAACTCGATGAGCGTCTTCGTGACGTTCATCGACGAGAACGGAGTCACACAGTTTCGCGAACGTACGCGCACTAGCCGTGAAGGCCGGCTCGGCTTCGGTTGGAATCCGTTTCACCATCACACCGTGAGTCGCGTTCCTCAGAATTGCGATCGTTGTCACCCAGTCTCGAACGGACCCGACAACGCCGCCGTCCTCAGCGAGACGTATGGATTCGGGAACGGAAGGTACCTCCAGACGGACGGAGCCGGAGTCCTGCACGACCTCTCCGCGTTTCTCGATCCGGACGGTGAACTGATCGGCGATTTTCCTCATCCGAACACGGGCCCGGTGGCTCCCGAGATCCGGCAGCGAGCGATGTCGACGTTCGTCACCCCGCAGCCCCGGCAGTGATGCGAGGTCGTACGGATTCGACCCTGAGCTCGATTCGATCGTTCGACTCGACGCCGAACAGCGGCCGACTGGATCAGCTTTCCCTTCTTTGTGACTTCGGTCACGGTCAACCGGTGCCTCTGCGAAATACGCTCGAACAGGCGGCTCTTGCGCCGCGGCACGTCTCGGCCGTGTCGCAGGGCCCCGCAGTCTTGGTGAGCTCTCCCTATGCCTCGTCGCGACACTAACGAACTCCAGGGCTCTTCGGTTCGTTCGCCGGAGCTCGATTCACGCCAGACACCGGCCGAATCGGCGCGAGACGGTTGGGCAGCACGCTCGGCGCGATTCGTCACGGCGTGCCTCCTCATCCAGTGTGTGACAGGCCTGTGGGTCTACCTCGCTCCGTTCTCGATCGCTTCGCAGATTCAGATCTTGCTGCACGTGGTCGTCGGTGTGCTGCTGATCGTCCCGTACGTCTTCTTTCAGGTTCGCCATCTGTTTCGCTGGTGGCGCCAAAAAGCGACGGCGACGATGGTGCTTGGATACCTCCTGATGGCCGCGGTCGTCGTGTGCATCGTCAGCGGCTGTGTCTTGACGTGGGAATCCGCGTTCGGTCCGAGGCTTTCGCCCGTTTGGGATCTGACGCATCTCATCAGCAGCTTCGCGGTCTGCGCGTTGACGCCCGTCCACCTTGTCCTCGCTTGGCTTCGTCGACGGTCGTCCGCAGCCGGGGCCCCGGGACTCGCTCGAGCTGCTCGCGGTTTCGCGATCTCGCTGGCCGGTGGGTTGGCCGCGGCCGTCGCCGTCGTGGGCATCCTGTCGTTGTCCTGGCCAGTGACTCCGACTGAGCGGCCGATTCCAGACGACTATGCGCTCTCCGAGCGATTCGAGCAGTATGACGAGTACCGGGGGAATCCGTTCGCTCCAACCTTCGCGCGGACGGAGTCGGGTCGCTTCGTCGACCCGGCGGTCCTCTCAGGCTCCAAGTCTTGTGGAACACCGGGGTGTCACGAGCAGGTTTACGAGGAGTGGGCTCCGAGCGCGCATCGGTTCTCCGCCATGAACCCTCCGTTCCAGGCAGTTCAGCGAAATTTCGCCGAGGACCGGGATCCGGTCGAAACTCGCTACTGCGCCGGGTGTCACGACCCGATCTCGCTGTTCGCGGGGGCGAAGGACATTCACCAGCTCGATCTCTCGGCTCCGGGCATGCAAGAGGGGTGCTCGTGCGTTGTCTGTCACTCGATCTCAAAGGTCGACCAGCGAGGAAACGCCGACTACGTTCTGACGCCACCGACGAAGTACATCTGGGAGGCGAAGACCGGCTGGAGAAAGTTCGTCTCGGATTTCCTCATCCGTGCGTATCCGCGTCAGCACCTCGCGGACTACGACCGAAACATCCTCCGCACTCCGGAGTTTTGCGGTGCTTGTCACAAGCAGTTCATTCCCGAGGCGCTCAATCGATTCGGATTGAGCCCCGGGCAGAATCAATACGACGAGTGGAGAAAGAGCCACTGGCACTCGGACGATCCCGAGAGAGACCTCAGCTGTCGCGATTGCCACATGCGTCTCGTGAGAAATTCGACCGATCCAGGCCACGGAGAGGACGGTGACGTTAGTCGGTCGCCCGGCGATGGCGCGCATCGACATCACGGTACGATCGGGACGAATGTCCTGATGCCCGCGGTCTTGAAGCTGCACGGTTGGGAGAAGCACGTTCGTTTGACCGAGGAGTGGATGCGCGGAGAGACCGTCGTCGACGAGATCGCCGATCGCTGGCCGTCCGGGCCGATCGCTTCCGTCGAGATCAGCGCACCGAAGCAGACCCACGCGGGTGAGGAGGTGCGGCTGCGCGTTCTGACGACGAATCGAAAGGCCGGCCACAACTTCACCACCGGCCCACTGGATTTCGTGCGTGTTTGGGTTCACCTGCGGGTCGAGGACCAACAGGGGCGTGCGATCGCCGAGTGGGGCGCGATCGACGAGAAGACACGGCGGATCACCGATTCGCCAGGCCGCGAGCATCGCATCGGAAACTCGCGCAAGGAGGGCACGCTCGTTCTCGAGGGGCAGCCGGTCGACGAGCACGGCGAGCCTCTGGTTCGTCACGAGCTCTGGAAGAAGGCCGGAGGGGAGGGACAGCGCGTGATCTTCCCGGGCTACTCCGACAATCAGAGCTTCGCGTTCAGCGTTCCCGAGGACTTCGAGGGAACTCTGCGTGTGCGCGCAGACCTGAACTTCCGGCGTTACCGTCAAGAGTTCTTGGATCTGGTCGTTCCTGACATGGAAAAGGAGAGCGGAGTGCTGCAGCCCACGGTGACTCAGTCGAGTGACGAAGTCACAATCACGGTTTCTTCTCGGACACGGCCTGGCTCTGGCTCTCCTCGTGGAGAAGGGAGCGAGCGTTGAAGCCGGCCTGCTCGAAGCCCGCGTCGCGTCGTCGCCTCTCGCGTCGACAGCGGCGAATCTGGTTCTCGGTCGCGGTGACGTTCGTGAGCACGGGCGTCACCGCGGGAGTCGTAGTTTGGGTCGAGGCCCAGCGAAACACGGACCTCGCGGATCCCACCGCGGGTGTCACCTCGGCTTTTCGACGCATCGATGCCGCTACGCCCGACCTGAGTTTTCGCGACGTCGCGGAGGAGTCCGGGATCGTCGGGATTCAGGGGCCGGGCTCCCGCACTCGTCGTCTTCCCGAGGACACAGCGGGCGGGCTCGCTTGGGGAGACTACGACGGAGACGGTGATCCCGATCTCTACGTCGTCAGCTTTCCCGATCCCGCCAGGCAGCGCTCGTCCCATCGAGACTCTCCGAGCGGTGTCGACGACGGGGCGAATCGGCTCTACCGTATTGAGGGCGGCAAGTTCGTCGACGTTACTGCGAGGGCGGGCGTAGCGGACACGTCGGGATTCGGAATGGGAGCGAGCTTCGCCGACTATGACGGCGACGGGAACCTCGATCTCTACGTGACGAACTACGGTCCGAACCGCCTGTTTCGCAACCGAGGTGACGGGTCGTTCGACGAGATCGCCGAGCGAGCTGGAGTCGCGGATTCGTCTTGGTCGACCGGAATGGCCTGGGGGGACTACGATCGCGACGGCGACCTCGACCTCTACGTCTGCAACTACCTGAGTTATGATGTTTCGGACTCGGATATCGAGACGGTTAGCGAGTCGAACATCGGCAACTACTCCGTGCCGTTTTCGCTCAATCCGAACGCGTTCGATCCCGAACCGAATCGCCTCTATCGCAATCGTGGCGACGGGACGTTCGAGGAGCGCGCGCGCGAGGCCGGGGTAGAGAACTCGAGCGGTCGAAGCCTGGCAGCGACGTTTTGCGACCTCGACGGCGACGGGTGGCTCGACCTCTACGTCAACAACGATGTTTCGACGAACAAGCTCTTCCGCTCCAGTGGGGAGATCGACGAGAGCGCGCCGGACGTCTACTTTCTCGATCTCTCGACGTTGACGGGCACGGCAGACCCGCGCGGCTCGATGGGGCTGTCCATCACCAATCTGAACGCGGTCGACGGAGGCTCGGACCGCCTCCCGGACCTCTTCATCTCGCACTGGGTAGCTCAGGAAAACGCGCTGTACGTGAGCGTTCGTGGTGGCTCAGCGGATGTCGAGTACCGGGACCGAACGAGGCAGCTGCGTCTCGGAGAGTTGTCGATCGACACGGTTGGGTGGGGGAGCGCGTTCGCCGATCTGGACCTCGACGGGCGAATCGACTTGCTCGTCGCGAACGGGAGCACGCTCGAGCGAAAGAACGAAAAGGACCGGCTTCGCAGCGAGCCGGTCTTTCTCTTCTGGAACGGCGGGAAGGTCTTCCACGAGGTCGCGGCTCGAGCCGGAGACGCGATGACCCGGCTATACGACGCGCGAGGGCTCGCCGTCGCGGACTACGACCAAGATGGCGACGTCGATTTAGCCGTCGGGATCAATCGAGGTCGACCGATTCTCTTACGCAACGACACCGCGACCGCAAATCGGTCGATCACGGTCGTGCTCGAGGGAGCTGACGCCGTCCGCTTCGGTGCTCGGGTGACAGTGCGCGCGTCGGGGCGGGCGCAGACCGCCTGGTTCGGCGCCGACGTCTCGTTTCTCTCGCAGCATGGGACTGACCTCGTCTTCGGTCTCGGCGACGCCGGACGTGAGGGGACGGTGACCGTGCTTTGGGGTGACGGACAGGAAAGCGAGGAACTCTTCACCGAGGTCGGACGCGTGGTCGTGCGTCATCCGCGAGTCTCCGAGAGATAACGGGCTGATCAGCCCGAATCCGTCAGCACGTGCTCAGGCGTGCGATCGCCCATTCGATCTTGCGCTCTGCACCAGCGAGCGCCTTCTCCAAGATCCCTTCGACCTCGTAGAACGCGAGTCGATCGGCTCTCGCGATGCCTACTGGCGCGAACACCGCGTGTTTCCAGAAGAACCCTGCGACCGATCGTGTCGCGAGGCGGTCGGCGAGGCGAGGAGCGTTGAAGGTCTGCAGCACGAGCACTCTCCGGTTCGTCAAGAGCGGACCGGGAGGTCCGCGCGTCTTCTGCTCGACCGCGACTCGATCGACGAAGACCCGGTCGACCCAGCCCTTGAGTATCGCGGGAGGAGCGAACCACCAGACGGGGTGCACGACGACGATCGCGTCCATCCAGCAGACGTCTTCCTGATAACGCCGCGTGACCTCGTCTCCGTGTTCGGGGAGCGCATGTCGCGCTTCGCCGGGGAGCCGCAGGACCGGGTCGAAGCCATCATTCAGCAGATCGTGGACTCGAACGATCGCGCCACGGCGCTCGAGGGCTTCACAGGCTACGCGCTGAAGGTGATGGCACAAGGAGTTTTCTCGCGCGTGACCGATCACGACGAGAACTTTACTCGGATTCATAGACGACGTGCTCGATCTCGATTTGGCCGTGCATTCGAACTCTCCTCGAGTCCCCGTGCCGTGACCAGAGTCACGGACTTCGACTGGCGTGCCATCGTTGGATGACCGTCACGAGACGGTTCCGTTCGAGCTCTCGCGTCCCAGAGACAACCTTTCTATGAAGCACCCTCACGCCACGCTCCTGATCTGCCTGGCCAGCGCCTCACCGGCGATCTACGCGGAGGATCTCGCGACTTCGCCAGTGAAGGTTCTTC
>CAYZGY010000379.1:3912-7656 GCA_964478085.1 uncultured Planctomycetia bacterium | reverse complement strand
AGGGCGTTCAAGTCGTTGGAATCGAGCTCGTCTTCGTTCGGCAGATCGATGCTCAACAGTCGCTGGACTTTGGTGCGACCACGATCCGTCGTTGCCTCGACGATTCGCAGCCGGCGCGCGTCGAGATCGATAACGGTGACGCGCCCGAGCTTGCGTAGCTTTCGTGCTCGTCGCGACCGTAGAGCATCGAGAGCGTCGACAGCGCTCGATCGCTTGCCGGAGTCTCGCTTTCCACTCGGTCGCTCAGAACTCACGATACTCTCCATCGAACTCGTCTCGCTCGTCGTCGTCGAGGGCGAACGGAAGCCCATCGCGTGTTCGCTCCTTGGTCCACAAGACGCGGGGACGACCCGGTCTCGTATCGATGACGACATCGAAGACGCGGAAACGACCCGAAGGCCGGCCGTAACCGATGACGCGAAAGCGAAACTGATACCCGCGCGCGCAAACCATGGGGGCGATCGAACGGAACCGGGATGCGTCCACGATTCCCTCGGTGAGAAGCCACGCGGTCGTGAGTCGAGAGTCTGCATCGACGCTCTCGCGCCGGCGAACGATCGACTCCGCGAGCTGCTGATCGATTCCCGGTACCGTCTGAAGCAACCGCTCGCTCGCGGTGTTGACGTTGACGGTCTTCGTCGAGTACTCGTGCCGGGGGCTCGTTCGGCACTGGTCGAGGAGGATCGACAAGGTCGCGGCGTCGACGTTCGAGTCGATCGTTCGTTCCGTGGTTTTCGAGCTGCTCGCATCCTCCTCGGATATGGTCAGCGTCGCGGAGAGTAGCTGAGAGACGTGCGTGAACGCCGGCCGAGGGCCCGTGGCCAGCTTGCGCGCCGCGGCGATGAACTCGATGGTCTTCTCGGAGATCGGCAGACGAGCGATCGGGTCGATGTCACGGTTCAGGTCGACTTGCCAACGACCTTTCGAGTCGAGCGTGTAGTCCGTGCGCCATTTGCTCAGAAAGGTGCCCAGTGGCGATTCGGCGATCGGCTCGCGGTGTCGCAGATGTTTCTCGACCTCCTTTGGAGAGAGACCCGAGACTCGGGCGATGGTCGACGCGTCGGCCGCGTTCTGGACGAGGCATGCCGACTGATCTTCGACACCGAATCGGCGGTCGTCGAGCTCCTCGGGGTTTCTCGAGTAGACCGTGAAGTACCAGCGATTGATTCCGTCGTCGGCGACGAGCTTCTTCTCGAAGTCGTCCGGTACGTCGAACCATCGCTCTCGACGGTGCTCGTTTCCGCTGACGAGCTCGAAGACTCGATCGATTCCGGCCTGTGCCGCTCGATAGGCCTGCTCGCTGCTTCGTCGCGCCGCTACGGCGGTCGACTCGGCACGAACCTCGTAGAGCAAGCTGACGACGACGAGCGAGGCCAGCGCCGAAACGATGAGCACGGCGAGGAGGACGAAGGCTCTCTGTCGTTCTCGTCGAGATCTCATCGCGACTCCTCCTGGCTGACCCGAAGAGATCGGTTCAACGTCGAGGGAATCGAGATGACACGAAGGTCGTACTCGTGTGGGTACTCCCACGGCTTCTTGTCAGCGCGATTCGCGGCCTCACCGACGCGAACCTCGACCGCGTGCGGCGGACGATCGTGTCGCCAGTCGTCTCTCCAGCCGTGCCCGTCGAAGTAGCGAAAGCGCAGATAGCGGAGTCGGTCGGTGACTGGTTCGGCCCGTTCGCGGTACTCGAGGCGCTTCTCCGAGGTGTCGCTCTCTTCGTCTCGAGGCTCGACGAGCTGTTCGGTCGCCTCTCCGCGCTCGAGCCCGGCGACGTGGCGATGCTCGTGCCGTCGTCCTTCGCGATCGAAGCGTTCTTCGACCTGCATCTTGAGTCGATAGCGAATTCTCGTTTTCTCGCTCGGTGTGAAGAAGTCGATACTCTTGTCGTCGCCTTGGAGCGGTCGGTGTCGATGAGCGGGAAGCGACCCCAACTCTGTGGTCAATCGGTCGAGAAAGAGCTGGGTCGTACCCGTCGCCTCGAGCTTCTGCGACGCGGCATCGCGTATCTGTTCGGCCTGAAAATGGAGCTGGAGGATACCGACGAGCATGCCCGCGCAAATGAGGACGGCGACGATGACCTCGACGAACGTAAATCCGTGCCGGCGGCCGGCTCGTGCGTGCTCAGTCATCGCTGTCCTCCTCGGTGTCCTTCGGAGGGGCGAGGAGTTCTCGCACACGCTCGAGACGTTCGCCAGGGACGGACTCCTCGACGCTCTCGGAGTGGTCCTCGTTCTCGACGAGAACGGTGCGCGTCAGCGAGCGCTCGAAGTCCGTGTCTTCGAGCCGCACCGTGATCTCGACCGACAAGGTCGAGAATCTCGAGATGCGGTCGTCATCAGCGTTCGACTCTCGAAACGCCTTGGGGGTAACTGCGACTTCGAAGCTCCAGTCCTCGAAGGGTTGCTGGAACTTTCGAGGCTTCAGATTCCGCAGCGGAATCCGACCGATGTCGAGGCGTGAGGAGACGGACGTCAGAAGGTCGTTCGCACGGGCTTCACGACGCACGCGTACCGTGCTCTCCGTCGCCGCGGTCAGTCCGCTCACGATCGTTCCCGTCGCGATCAGCAGGAGTCCGAGCGCGAGGATCGCCTCGAAGAGCACGGCCCCGCAGGTTCTTCGAGGAGCTTGTCTCATTCTCATGGATCGAGGCTCCCCGACGAACGGTCAGACTCGATCCGCTGCTCCTCGCGTAGCTGCGTAGCGTGCGAGCGTTCGACGAATCCCGTCGTTCCGAAGACACGAACGACGATCTCTCGTCGATCGTTGTCCGCTTGCGCACGAACCTTGAACTCGGCGGAGTCGCTCGAGCCGTCCGGGTAGAACGTCAGTGAGTCGGCCGCTTGGCCTCGAACACGCAACTCGACGATATCGGCGAGCTCGTCGAGGTCGTCCGTGAGCGAGTCGAAATCCGCGAGCTCCTCGAACTCTCCACGAGTTTCGAGTGGATCCGGCTCCCATAGAAGTCTCGGCCTTTTGTCTTTCGATTTCGCGGCGTCGGGCGATTCGTACGGCTTGGTCGTCTCTTTCTCGACGAGCTCGAGCCGAATGCGTCGCCCACGCAGCGTCGCTTCGGCGCGAGCGAATCGTAGGAGGCTCTCGAATCGTCTCGCACCCTCTTCGAGGCCTCGGGCCCGATCGCGCGGTCCGAACGACATCGCCATCGCACCGAACAGAAGCCCTATGACGACGACAGAAAGAAGCACCTCGAGCAGCGTGAATGCCCCGTATGTGCGTCCGTCGTCGCGTCGCATGGGCGAGTACGTCGTCAGGTTTTCGAAAATCGGTCGGACGGCGAGAGTCTACCGAGTGTCGCGTCGACCGAGGCGAAACGATTGGGCCCGTTTAGGGAGTTCCTCCCGTATTGCCGGTACCCGTTCCCGGGCCGGGGCCCGGAGGCGTCGGGGTCGTCGCATTACCTCCGCCGGTATTGCCTGTCGGCGTTCCCGTGCCCGCGCCGCCTGGTGGCGTCGGAATCGTGCCGTCCAGGCTACCGGGGCCTCCGGCTTCGCCGTCTCCCGTTCCACCTTGATTTCGCTTGTAGAGCGATACGTCATCTTCCGTATTCGCCTGTCCGTCCGGTCCGACGGAGTAGAGGTGGAAGTCCGGATCACTCTTCTTCTGCTTCTGATTCGGATCGACGAGCTCGAAGCGAAGCGTGTGACCCCACGCGTCGTCAAACGTCGTGGTTCGATCGATGTAGGGACCGTTCCACGCGGCGCGGTGCTTCTCGTTCTCGTAGTT
>CAYZGY010000379.1:0-3902 GCA_964478085.1 uncultured Planctomycetia bacterium | reverse complement strand
CGGCTGCTCGAGGAGTGCCTTGAGTCCGCCGTGCTCCTGTCGCGGGAATGACTGCAAGTCGAGCGAGTATTTCTGAAGTCCGTTCGCGATCGCCTTGAGCTTGATCTCGGTGGTCTTGACTTGTGCGCCCTTTTGTTGCGGCAAGACGTAGACGACGAGCGCGCCGGCGAGCATCAGGATGATCAGGATGACGAGGAGGATCTCGACGAGCGAGAAACCCGCTTGGCGAGTGGATGCAGACGCGCCACGTCGGGCGAACCCATACTGGGAGCGTTTGCGATGGGAGTTCATTCTTCTGTCTCTTTCTCCGGGGTACGAACAAGTCATCGTAACCGAAAAAAAACGACGAATTGCTCACAAAAATCGCGGCCGAGTGGCGCTCGCTCACTGTCCGAGCGATCCGGCTAACGTAAAAATCGGCAGTAACAATCCTAATGCGAGAAACCCGATCGCGATCGCGACTACGCAGAGGATCAACGGCTCGAGAAGGCGTACGGCTTGGTCGACCCGACGATGCGTACGACGCTCGACCTTGTCGGCGATATCGACGAGTACCTTCTGCAGCTGATTCGATTCCTCGGCGACGGTGATCATCGCGAGAACCTGCGGAGGAAACAGTCCTCCCGCTTCGAGTGGTGCCGAGAGCGTCGCTCCTCCGCGGACGCTCTCTACGGCCTCGTCGATCTGAGCCGCGAGAAGTGTGGAGCCGGTCGCGTCGCGACTGATCGCGAGGGCTTGCAGCATCGGCACGCCGTTCTGGAGCATCGTCCCGAGGATCCGACAAAAGCGCGATATCGCGACCATGCGGAGTGCTGCTCCGACGACCGGGACGCGCAGCTTCCACGTGTCAAAAACCCGTCGCCCGACCGGGCTTCGCAGCGCGCTGAACAGCGCGACGATCGAGACGACGGCGACTGCAGCAACGGCAAGACCGTGGTTTCTCAAGACGTCGCTCAGCGTAAAGATCACGACGGTCGGCATCGGTTTCTCGACGTCACCGAGGAGCGGCGCGAACTTTGGTACGAAGAACACGAGTGCGGCGATCATCACCGCGGACCCGACGACGCAGAGAAGCGCTGGATAAATGAGCGCCCCACGGACCTTCGCGCGCAACTCGTCGAGGCGATCGACGAAGCTCGAGAGACTCTCGAGAACTTCCTCGAGGAAGCTCGCTCGTTCGCCCGCCTGAATCATCGCGACGTGGAGCAGGGGAAAAGACTCCGGTCGATCACCGAGCGCCTTCGTCAGCGATTTTCCCTCGGCGATCTCATCGTGGACCTCGCGAAGGACCGCTGCGATTCGAGTGCCTTCGTTCGCACGCGTGATCGACTGAATCGCTCGCAGGAGAGGGACTCCCGACCCGAGGAGATCGGCGAGTTGGCCGTAGAAAACCCCGAGGTCTCGAGATCGGACGCGAAGGCTCCCCGAGCTCGCCGGTCGTTCCTTCTCCGCGACCACCGCGACCGGAAAGAGACTCCGCTCGTCGAGTTGTCTCAACGCGGCGGCTTCGCTCTCGGCTTCGAGCGTTCCCTGGATCCGTTGGCCGTCGGCCGTTTTGGCGTCGTAGCGAAAGTCCAAGGGTCTACTCCGCCGTCGAACGCAGGACTTCGTCGATCGTCGTTAAGCCATGAAGCACCTTGAGCCAGCCGTCCTCGCGGAGAAGGCGCAGGCCGGATTCGCGGCCGGCCCGAACGATCGTCGTCGATGGCGCACGATTCATGATCTCGGCGCTGACAGCTTCGGACATCGTCAAGAGCTCGTAGATGCCCAGTCGTCCACGATAGCCCGTGTCTCGACACTCGCGACAGCCGCCGCCGCGGCGCAGCTTCGCGTCCGCGGGGGGATCGAAGTCGCTCGGGAGATCGGCGCGTTCGGGAACGTACTCCTCGGTGCAATCGGAGCAGATCCGCCGAACGAGGCGCTGCGCCATCGCTCCGGCGACCGTGCTCGCGACGAGGAAGGGCTCGACCCCCATGTCGACGAGGCGCGTCGCGGCGCTCGCCGCGTCGTTCGTGTGAAGCGTCGACAGGACGAGGTGTCCCGTGAGGGCTGCCTGCGTGGCAGCCTCTGCCGTTTCGTAGTCACGAATCTCTCCGATCATGACGATGTCGGGGTCGTGCCGGAGAATCGCTCGTAGGCCGTGCGCGAACGTCAGCCCGATCTTGTGCGCGACCGGGATCTGATTGACGCCGGGCAGGTTGTACTCGACAGGGTCCTCGACGGTGATGACTTTCCTTTCCGGACTGACGATCTCGCCGAGCGCGGCGTAGAGGGTCGTGGTCGTTCCACTTCCTGTCGGCCCCGTCACGAGGAGGATTCCATGGGGACGATCGCTGAGCCTCGCGAATCGATCGCAAGTCTCCGCGTCCATTCCAAGCTGCTGAAGGGTCAGGAGGGCCTGCGATTGATCGAGCAGTCGCATGACGACGCCTTCGCCGAAAATCATCGGTATGACGCTGACACGCACGTCGATCTGTCGCCCACCGACGTGAAACTTGATGCGACCGTCCTGAGGGAGACGCTTCTCGGCGATGTTGAGGTTGGCGAGAATCTTGAGACGAGAGATGATCGCCGCCTGGAGGCGATGGATTTGCGGCGGAAGAGCCGCGGGACGCAGCACGCCGTCGACGCGATAGCGAATCGCGAGCTCGTGCTCGAAGGGCTCGATGTGAATATCGCTCGCGCGCTCGTTGACCGCCTCGAGGATGATCTCGTTGACGAGCTTGATGACGCTCGCCTCTTGCGCCATCTCGAGGAGATCTTCGATCTCGCTCGACGACGATGCGTCGATCACGAGGTCGTCACCGACAAGCTCGTCGACCGTGTCCCCGCCGACGCCGTAGTGTTCCTTGATGAGCTTGTCGATCTCGTCCCGAGGCGCGAGGGCCGGCTCGATCTCGAGGTTCGTCAACATGCGGACTTCGTCGAACGCGTAGAGATCGTACGCGTCACTCGTAACGACGCGAAGCGTGCCGTTTTCGCGGGAGACGGGGATCAGGCGCTTTCGATGGACGAACTTCGAGGGGAGCGCTTCGAGAACCTCTCGTGCGATGTCGAGGGTCGAAAGGTCGACGACGGGTAGCGATAGCTGGTCGCCGAGAATCGTCAGCAGGTCCCGCTCCGAGACGTGGGCGAGCTCCAGGTGGGCTCGATCGATACGCACTCCGGACGAATCGTGCAGCTCGCGCGCCGCCCGTGCGTCGTCATCGGAAATAAGTCCCCGACGTAGGAGTTCGTCCGAGATGCTCAAGGCTGGGGTCTCTGGGTCACTCTCGACAGGTGGATGATCCGAGCGGAGTCCACGGTGACATTATCGTTAGTGCGATGGTGCGATGCAATCTCGGCTCGACCCGCCGAAGACGAGTGGAAAACCTCCTCGTGCGCGTGATACTTACCGAAACCTCAAGTCTCACGAACGGAGAACGAACGATGGCCCGCTCGAAGCGATACAGGAGGAGTCTTTGACACGCAACGACGGACGATCGACAGGTCTTCCGGCGACAGGTCTTCCGGCGACAGGTCTTCCGGCGACAGGTCTTCCGAGGGGGCGACGCTAGGGAGCCGGAGGCGTCTTTGACGGCTCCGAGACACGGATCTCGCTCGAGATTCGATCGGGGGAGGGGGGGGACGACGCGAAGATCTTCGTCCGCGAGCTGTTCGCCGCGTACGTCAAGTACGGCGAGCGGAACGGAGTCGAGATCGAGCTCGTGCACGCCGGGGACGGAGAGCTGGTCGCGGAAGCTCGCGGCCCGAACGCCGCGGCGCTTTTTCTCGCAGAGTCCGGCAAGCACTGCATTCAGCGAGTGCCTCCGAATCAACGCAAGGCGAAGCGTCAGACGTCGAGCGACGCGAGCAGATCGGTGGAGGGGGCCGCGCCGGCAAGATTCGCACGTACAACTTCT
>CAYZGY010000378.1:0-7666 GCA_964478085.1 uncultured Planctomycetia bacterium | reverse complement strand
GGGTGGACACCCGAAGGTATCCACCCGCTCTAACCCCACCGAGTCAGACTCAGCAGGGATAACGACAGAACGCCGACTTACAGCGAGCCGGCGCAGCCCTCCTTACAACGAGCCACTCGCACAGCCCAGGTCGTCAGCCGTCGGATCCTCTCCCGCCTCGGGGAACGGAGCCGGGGGCTGCGGTCCACCGAGGAAGTTGTAGTTCAGCTGGTAGACCGAGTCGGCCATGTTGACCTGACCGTCGTCGTTCGAGTCCGCGGCGTCGTCACAGGGGATCTCGCCGCGGCCGAGGAACAGCCGGTTGAGCGTGTTGAGCGCGTCACTCATGTCGACACGACCGTCGCCGTTCGAGTCCGCACGGACAAACGTCGGCGCCGTCGTGAACGAGCCACCTTCGGCGATGCGCTCCTGGACGCAGTGCTCCTCCTGGTACAAGGCGCAGCGCTCGCGGAACGTGCGGGCGTGGTTCTCGCACGCCTCGACGTCGGCATCGTCTCGACCGAGACAGCCTTCGAGGATGCGGGCTTCGCCCTCGGCACAGTCGAGGTCGCACGGACGCGGACGATCGTCGTCGTCATCGTCGTCGTCACCGTCTCCGCAGTGTGCCGCCTTGCAGCGCTCGGCAGCCTCACGCCCCTTCTCGGAGCAGTCGGCTTCCTCGCCACCGTTGGCGAGACACTCGTCGTTGACGAGCGCTCCGACGCGGTCACAGCGCTCCTCGCAGGTCGGGCGATCGTCGTCATCGTCGTCATCGTCGTCATCGTCGTCACCGTCGGGCTGACAGTGCGCGGCGATACAACGCTCGGCGAAGGCCTTCGCCTGCTCGGTGCAGTGGTTCACGATGCGGGCGCGACACTCTGCCGGGTCGTTTCCGGCGTCGACGCACTCGCGGAACTCATCTTGGTGCTCCTCGAGGCACGTCTTCTCACGCTTGCGGGCCTCGCGGTTGCAACGATCCGCACAGGGCGGCTCGTCGCGACGGCAGTTCTGCTCGACGCAACCACGGAAGATCTCGAGCGCTTGCTCACGGCACGCCCTCACGTCGACGTCGGCAACGGCGCCGGTGTCATCCGGCTCTCCGTCGAGACAGTCGGCGAAGGCCTTGCGGGCAACGCCAGCGCAACGCTCGGGACACGTCTTGTCGGGACCGTCACAGCCGTCGATACACTTCTCGACGTATGCGCGAACCCAAGCGACAAACTCGTCGTCCGCACCACCCTGCTCGCGGCCGAGGCCGAGGAGACGCTCACCGCGCTGCTCGCAGCGGTGCTCGCACGGCTCGGGCGGCTCGGGACGATCACAACCGTCGACGCATGCCTCGACGACGCGACGCGCCTTTCGGACACACTCTTCCGCCTCTCCGCCATCGTCGATGCACTCGGCATTGGCGCGTTGACCGGCGTGCGCACAGCGCTCGCGGCAATCGGGAACGTCGGGATTACGGCACTCACGCACGCAGTGAGCGTACTTGGCGCGGGCCCTTCGAGCACAGCGTCGGCGATCACCACCGTTCGCGACACACTCCTGGAAATCCCCGTCGGCCATCTTGCCACAGTGCTTGACGCAGTGCGGGTTGCGATCGTCGCAGCGCTCCGTGCAGTTCGCGTAGTGCTCTCGACCCTTCTGCGAGCACTCGTCCGGGTCACCGCCCTGGTCGATGCAGCTCATCGTCCAGCGCTTGGCGCGACGCAGACAACGCTCGTCGCAGCGATCCGGATCCGGCTCGTCGCAACGGGAGTGGCAGTGCTCACGGAGACGCTCGCCACGTGCGTGGCACTCGTCTTCCGGGTTGCCGCTCTCGATGCACTCGTGGACGGCGCGACGCACTCTCGCGTCACACTTCTCTTCGCAGGGCGGATCGACGGGACGACAGTGGGCGTCGACGCAGCGGTTGTAGGCCGAGCGCCCCTTCGCGGTGCACTCTTCCTCGTCACCACCTGCCTCGATACAACGGTCGCGGATGTCCTTGGCGACTCTGACGCAACGCTCTTCGCAGATCGGCGGCTGGGTCCGACAGTGCTCCTCGACGCAACCGCCGAAGAACTCCTTCGCGACCTGACGACAGCGACTCTCGTCGCCACCGTTCGCGACACACTCTTCGAAGATCTCGCCAGCCTTCAGACGGCAGCGGTGCTCGCAAGTCAGCGGAGCGCAACCTTCGAGGCAGCTCTCGTGCAGACGACGGGCTCGCGCGCGACAGTCGGCGGGCTCGTGCCCGACGTCGACACAGCGATTGAAGAAGACGCGAGCATGCTCGGTGCACTTCTCCTCGCAGGTCGGGTCGTCGTCATCGTCGTCATCGTCGTCACCAGGGTGGCAACGCTCGAGGCAGGCGCGAAGGGTCGCTTCCTTGACGCGCGCACACTCTTCATCGGAGTGACCCGCGGCCTGGCAGCGTACGACGGCCTGAGCGACGATCTCGTCGCAGACAGCAACACAGGGGCGATCATCGCAGTTTTGGAGGCAGTCGTCCGTCACCTCGCGGGCACGACGCGAACAAGTCTCTCGATCACCACCATCCTCGAGGCAGTGGTGAAGGGCTCGAGCACCCTTCTCCTCACACTCCTGAATGCAGGGGCGCGGGGGCTGACAATCGTGGACACAGTTCTCCAGGGCTTCCGCGACGCGGTTCTTGCACTGTTCCTCGTCACCACACTCGGCGACCGCCACCTCGAACTTGCGGCGACAGATCTCCGGGCAGGTCGGCTCGGGAGGCGTGCAGTTCTGGTCGATGCAGTTCTCGTAGACGACGCGACCGCGCTCGCCACAGGCATCCGGGTCATTGCCGTTGGCGGTGCACTCGTTGACGAAGTTGTCAGCGACGCGCTTGCAGCGCCCTTCGCAAGTCGGTGGCTCGACGGGATCGCAGCGCTCGTCGATGCACTCCATCCTCACGACGCTCGCGCGCTCTCGACAGGCGCGAAGCTCTTCGTCGGTGTCCGCGGCCGCAGCACACTCGTTGAAGATGTCGATGGCGTGCGCCGCGCAGCGCCCTTCGCACGTCGGCGGCTCGACGGGCTCGCATTCGCCCAGGCAAGCCTCGAGTCGACCTCGGAACCTCTCACGGCAGGCGTCGGCATCGCCTCCGTCTCGAATACAGCGGTGTACGACTTCCTCGTACGCTCCGAAACACCCTCTACGGCATGCGTCGACGCCGTCGACGGCGCCTACGTCCTGCGCTCCGACCACGGAATGCAGTCCGAGGGCGAAGAGCATCGCGCAAGCGAACGTCGTCACGATTCTTCGTGATCTCATTCTCGATACCTTCCAAATATGACGGGTTGAACGGCCCGTGGACGCTGCTGTCCGACTTCCTTGGAAGACTGCCTGCCTTGGAAGACCAGCAACGCGACGTTTATTGGATCAGCAAATCCCTGAGCGCTCCTAGACCGGACGTAGACCACGTCCCGTCCCGCCTCCTTCCGATTCGGCGTCGGCATCGCCAGTTCGGTCGAGAGACGGTGGAGCGTCCCAAACACTTCCGCCGCGAACCCCAGAAATCATCCACGGGAGGAAGCGATCCCCAGATCGACTATCGATTCCAACGATTGGCGATCGGAGCATCAACCAAAAAGAAGCGCTCGGCGGGGCTTTGTGACAAGAATTCTGCCGA
Organism: uncultured Planctomycetia bacterium; assembly: GCA_964478085.1. Taxonomy (GTDB): domain Bacteria; phylum Planctomycetota; class UBA8108; order UBA8108; family UBA8108; genus CAYMLL01. The sequence continues at coordinate 4,053 of CAYZGY010000378.1, read as the reverse complement.
GGGTCTGCTGGTGGGCGAAATTCGGGCAGATGTTCGAGCCCTAGTCCGCATTTCTCACCGAACTCTTGCTGCGTCGACGTATCTCGACGGACTTCGGGTAGAAACGCGGACTAGAAGGAAAACTCCGGGTCTCCCGCGGTATGCGCGACCCGGTAGAAGTCCCGCTTGTCGTTCACGGCCGTGATCATGTCCTTGACGGTTCCACCCGTGTGGAAATTGCGGGCGGCCTGGCCGATGTAGGGCCCGATGTCGAGGACCGTGACGCGCTCTCGGAGCAACTTGCTCGACTGGAGACGCTCCCGCAGGCCACCGCGCGAGTTCGTGCAGACGAGCTCGTCGATCGCGGAGTCGGCGAGGCGCTGCTCGAATGTGCCCTTGCTCGGGCTTTCGAAACCGTAGAAGTGGGTGACGAGTCCGATAACTTTTTTGACCCCCTGCTCCTTCGCGGCCTTGGCCGCTTGGAACATGGTCGAGCCCGAGCGCATCATGTCATCGAGAATCACGCCGATCTTGCCCTTGATATCGCCACCGACGAAGTCGAGCACCTGCTTCTCGTCGACCGAGTCGCGCTCACGAATCTGGTGCACCGCGGCCTGGCCGGCTACCCACTCGGGGTTCATGTTCTTGAACAGCTCCTCGCGCATGCGCACGCCGCCGTCGTCGGGCGAGATCAACACGAAACGCTCGCCACGCTCACCGAAGCGGTGGTGCAGGTAGTCGCTGAAGAGCGGCTCCATCTTGAGGTGATCGAAGCTGTCGAACGCGATCTCGATCTGCTCGGCGTGCAGCGACGTGACGAGGATGTGGTTCATCCCACGACGGATCAGGTCGTCGGCCACATCACGCACCGTGATCGGCTCGCGACGTGCGTGCGTCTTGTCCTGGGCCTGATACCAGAGACACGGACAGATTAGGTTGATCTCGGCGACCTTGCACGTCCGGTGGAGGGTCGCGATCACCTTGAGTGTGTTCGCGAGGGAGACGTCGGGGTCCTCGCCGTGACCGACGGTCGCGATGACGAAGACGTGACGGCCTCGAAGGTTCTCCTTGATGACGACCTTCTTCTCGCCGTCGCCGAACTCGAGCACGTCGACCGGGACGAGCGGTTTGCCCAAACACTGTGCGATCGACTGAGCGATCGAATCCTCGGGACGCACGGAGATCAGCGCGATCGACTCTCGAAACTTGCGATCCTTCTCGCGTCGCAACTCATCGCGGACCCGGTCCTCGATGAACTGCTCCAACCATGCGCGAAACTCGGGATCTCCCTGCAGGTGCTCGAAACTCATGATGGTATTCAGGGAATCGTATTCAGGGAATCGTATTCAGGGAATCGTATTCAGGGATCGCGGAACGCGTCACCGAAGCGTCAGGAGTCATAAGAAACGCAGCGCTCAGGCGCACCAGATGCGGCACATTCGAGCCCGAGTGCACGGCAAGCTTACACCACGGAGACCGGGGCTGGCAACTACGCGAAAACGTACAAAGAAACGAGGAAATTCCGCCCGATTATCGTGCCCTCAAACGTTTGTTTTTTCGGACTGCGATCGCTTACACTCGAGTTACGCGGAATGCCGGGCGGCTGTGCGGAGTCCGTAGACTTTCCGCCGATTTGGTCGCGGAAGCGTCTGTCACGACGAGAAAAGGTCGAAGAGAAGATGAGTGATCTCCCCGAACTGGAAATCGTCTTCCTCGAAGATCCCGCCTGTAGCTGGTGCTGGGCATTCCAACCAGTACAGACCTCGTTCTTTTTCGAGTTCGGTGACGTACTCTCTTGGCGCTCGGTCATGGGTGGACTCCGCGACCACCCGGTTCCCGACGTCACGCTGATCATGCGGCACTGGGAGACGGCCGCGAACGTCTCGGGAATGCCGTTCGAGCCGACCGTCTGGCAGACACACGTTCTCGAGACGACCTACACCGCTTGCCGCGCGGTCAAAGCGGCGAGTATTCGCAGCATCGACGGGGCCCGACGTCTCCTCCGGCGTATGCGAGAGGCGTTTTACGTCGAGAGGTCTCCGATCGACAGCCTCGATCTGATCTTCGATCTGGCCACGCAGCTCGATCTCAACGTCGAGGATCTCCTCGAGCAGATCGCCAACGGCCGGGCGGAATCGCTCTTCGCGGTCGATCGCGACGAAGCCTCGAAGCACGGATTCGGCTACCCGACGATCGTGATCCGCCGCCAGACGATGGAAGCTCCTGCGGTGCTCGAGGGCGCCGTCGGTTACCGCGAGTTCCTCGACGCGCTCTCCGACTTCGGCGTGCCTTCGAGCGCTCGCCGTCGTTTCCACGACACCCCCGCCGACTGGGACCGCCTGCTCGAGCTCCAGCCGAGAATCACCTGGGCCGAGATCAAGGCCGTGACGAGCTGCGACGACGTGACGATCCGCAACCGCATCCGCGATTTCGGGCTCGTCGAAGACGGGCCATTCGTCTGCCGCGAGATCATCGGGGAAGGGATCGGCCCCTTTCCCTCGAGCGAGGCCGTGATCAGCGATCAAGCGCCGAGCGACGAAGAGAGCGGCGATCACGACAGCGACGGTTCCGATCGTGCCAATGATCCGGTGGTAGCGTAGCTGTCTTCCCGACGATCACGAGTTCCGCTCGATCGCGTCGCGAATCTCCTGGTTGTTCTCCTCGACCGTCCGATCACCGTTCGGGTCCTTCGCGTTGCCAAACGTTCCCGGCGGATAGTGACGCCCGCTGACGAGCGGATACGCCTCGGCCCGCAGATGTGCCATCGGATGATGCCCCCGCCGCGTCTTGCGGGCTTCGCGGAGCGCACCGATGTCGATCTCGGCGACGACGATCTTCTCGCCCGGTCCCTGATCGGCCTGCGCGAGCATCCTCCCGTCGTAGTCGACGACCATGCTTCCGCCCGGCCACGAGAACGGCGGGTAGTTCTCGAGCTTCGCGCCTTGGTTCGACGCGACGACGTAGCCGAGATTCTCGAGCGCGCGGCAACGATTGACGACCGTCCACCAGTCCATCGGATCGGTCGCGCCCCAAGGATCCATGTACGCCGACACGCGAACGAAGATCTCCGCTCCGCGCAGCGCGAGCTGACGAATCGTCTCGGGAAAGATCCAGTCGTAGCAGATCGCGCAGCCGATCTTGCCGATCTCGGTGTCGGCGACCGGGAAGAGATCGTCCTGGTAGCCCTCGAGATCGTGCGGGCTCGCGTGCACCTCCCACGGGATCCACGGATTGACCTTGCGGTATTTGTAGAGGATTCCTTCAGGGCCGATCAGACAAGTCGTATTGAAGACGACGCCGGGCCAGTCGGGATCGATCTCGAGAAACGACCCCGTCTGGATGTAAACGCCCCACTGCTTCGCTTTGGCGATGTAGCGATCGGTGTGCTCGCACGGCAGCTCGACGGCGAGCTTCTCGCGAAGCTCCGCCGCGGTGAGGTAGACCGGTGCGCAGTGCGCGAACTCGGGAAAGACGATGAGACGGACGGGAAAGAACGGCTCGTACCCGACGACGACCATGTCGACCATCTCGAGCATACGGTCGACGCGCGAGGAGATCTCCGATCGCTCGCGCGGGCAGGGAAAATCGGTCTGGCAGGCAGCTACGGCATACCTCATGCAGGGACTCCTGTGATCGCATGTTCTCGCTTCGCAGCCCGCTCATGGTCCTCTTTCGAGCGGGAGCGTCAAGAAACTTGTCAATCGCAGGAAAACCCCGTCGATGAGACCCGATCGCTCGCTCACCCTCGTTCTCACCGAACCCGGTCGCGCCCAGAAGCGCGTCGTCAAAGTCGCGTTCGTTCCGTTCACGATCGGGTCGGATGCCCACTCGGACGTACCGCTCGGAGACACGGAGAAGCCGGTCGCCCTGCAGGTCATTCGTCGATCGGGACGCTTTCGCATCGTTCGACATGTCGAGGTAGGCTCGAGCGAATCGACTCGCGGCGCGTGGCTCCACAACGGAATCAACCTCCACTTCGCCGGAGTCCAGCTTCGCTTCTTCACTCAGCCGCCGGCGGGCGGCATGCTCGACGCGCGAAACGCACAGATCGAAGTCGTGACCGCACCGCGAAAC
>CAYZGY010000377.1:394-7712 GCA_964478085.1 uncultured Planctomycetia bacterium | reverse complement strand
CGATGCGCCGCGTGGCTCGATCTCCGCGTCGACCCGGAGGAACCGGCTCGACGCTGCGCTCGAGCTCGCTTTTGGGGACTGGCAGGGTCGAGTTTCTGGTAGAAGGTCTTCGGCGCGGCATCGGTGATTCGAATGCGGGAAGCGATCATCGGCAGAATCCGAACTGCGTTTCACGGAGTGAAACGTGGGCAGATCGCCATCCACGAAGCCCAGGTGATCGACGACTACGGGTCGGACCAAGCCCGCGCGCAAGCGCGTGCCCTCGACACGGAGGGAAGCTGGGAAGAGATTCCTGACGAGCTCCCGGTCGACCGACATCGAATCACGCAAAACTTGAGACCTGAAGAGTCGTCAGATAGGCTCGAGCGCCTCTTGAGCACCCGAGGTTTCATGCACTCCGACGACAACCTCAAGACTCGGCCCTGCGCCAGGACGGCATTCATCCTGAACATTCCTCTCTTCGCGCTCGGCTCGCTGACGGGTTGCGGCATCCAGTTTTCGCTCAGAGACCTGAGGTCTCTCGACCGTGACGAGAAGGTCCGAGAGCCGATCGCGTCGAGAGTGTCCGTGGAGTTTCGGGTCCAGGTACAAGATCTCGACGCGGGCTTCGAGCCCCGGGACGCGACAGTGGTCCGGCGGGGTGGCGCGATCTGGCGGGTCAATCGGTGGAACGCGAGCGAGCTCCTCGAAGACTCGGGCGCGTTCGGCCCTCTTCGAGAACGCGCCTACTACGGGCGGCCGGACAAGTTGATTCTTTTCGGCCCGGTCGGTTCTCCCGGATCCGAGGAGGACGTGCGCGTCCGCTTGACGCTCCTTCTGACCAAGGGCCCGACCTCCCAGCCGCGAAAGTGGCTCACGATTCTCTCCCTGACGACAATCCCGACGTGGCAGACGTACCACCGCGAATTGATCGCGAAGGCTTGGGGCAGCGAGGGGCAGAAGATCCTCGACAAGCGCTACGATGAACGGATCGTCGATCTCACCTGGCTCCCGCTCTTGGTGGCCTTCCCGATCGAGCGCCTATTTCCCGCGTATGAAGGAACGCTTTGCAGACAGCTCGATCACTGCCTGCACGACCTGAGAGAAGCTCTCGAATCCGAATCTGCCCCCTGAAACCGACCCCGAAAGTGAAGGGATATGCCCCTCATGGCCAAGAGAAAGAAGCGCACCAAGCGCGACGTCGAAAAGGACTACCCCCGCCGACAGCTCATCGTGAAGCTCCGCCGCCTGGCGGACTGCCTCGAGAACGAGACGCGCTTCCGTATTCAGATCGCCGGTGAACGTGTGTCGGTACCGCCCGACGCGCAAATCAACCTCGAGCACGAGCGTGGCGCCGACGAGGAGGAGATCGAGTTCCAGCTCAAGTGGAAGCTCTGAGCGAAACCGAGACGGGCCGGCGCTCAGGGAAACTCCACAGCCTTCGGCCCGGCCTTCTCGACCGCCTCGCCCGACTGCAGCCCTCGCATTCCGATGCAGAGGAACGACCAGCGGAATTTGCCGCGCAGATCGGTAAGCACTCCGATCGTCTTCATTGCCTCGGCGGCGCTTTTCGTGAAGTTGATCGACGTTTCATCCTCAGCCGCGATCACCACCAAGGTCCCGAAGGGCAGAGATTCGAGATCTTTGGTGAGTCGGCCCGCGGCCTTTCTCGAGCCGAAGAGATCGTACATCTTGTCCAAACGAGTCTTCCCCTCGTGAGTGGCGACGACGTAGAGACCGCGATAGGGTCCGTTCGACTCCGTCTTGCTTCGGACGCCGACGTCGATGATGTTCTCTCCTCGGATCGAGATCTTCATCCTGTTCCCGGCGCTGAAACCCGCCGACGCGACCTCCGCGGCGAGCTGGAATCGCTCGAACCGCCAAAGCGGCCTCTCGATGGCCTTCAGCCTGCCGATCTTCAAGTCGATCTCGCCGATGCGTTTCGCGAGACCGATTCGTTCGAGTCCTTCGAGCCGCGGCAACGCGAACTTCGCTGCCGCGTTATCGCTCTCCTTCGCAACTTGATCGAGAAGCGTCTTCGCGAGCCCCTGACGGTCGGAGGCTCCGGTCTTCTTGAACTCTGAGGTGAAGAGACTTCGAATCGTCTCAGGAGAGTCGATCGCGATAATCCGTGTACTTCGGCGAGCGCACGAGCTCGAACCGATCTTCCCCGCGATGGTAAATCCCGATCGACGGCAGAGCAACGCCGTTGAAGTTCGTCGTCTTGACCATCGTGTAGTGCGCCATGTCCTCGAAGATCAATCGATCGCCGACCTCGAGAGGCTCGTCGAACGAGTAATCGCCGATGACATCCCCAGCCAGGCAAGTGAGCCCGCCGAGGCGGAAGGTGTGCGCCTTTTCGTCGGGGTCGCCGGCCCCGCGAATGCGAGGGCGGTACGGCATCTCGAGGACGTCGGGCATGTGGGTCGAAGCCGAGGTGTCGAGGATGGCGATCGGCATACGGTTGTGAATGACGTCGAGCACCTCCGCGACGAGCACACCCGTCTCGAGCCCGATCGCCTCGCCGGGCTCGAGGAAGACCTCGACGTCGAAACGCTCACGGAACTCCGAAATCACACGCACGGCACGATCGAGATCGTAGTCGGCTCGCGTGACGTGGTGCCCCCCACCGAAGTTGACCCAGCTCATGCGCGGGAGAAACTCGCCGAACTTCTCGACGAAGGCCGCGAGCGTACGCTCGAGCACATCGGCGCCTTGCTCGCAGAGGGAATGGAAGTGAAGGCCGCTGACACCGTCGAGCTCCTCCACGAGAAACTGATCACGCGTCACGCCGAGCCGCGAACACGGCGCACACGGATCGTAAATAGCGGTGTCGATCTCCGAGTACTCGGGATTGACTCGAATGGCGACCTGGACGTCCAGGTGATCGGCCCGAAGCTCGTCACGAAACCGTCGCCACTGCGAGAACGAGTTGAACGTGACGTGGTCGACGATGCCCATCAGCTCGTCGAACTCGTCCGCACGGTACGCAGGCACGCACGCGTGAACCTGACCGTTCGACTCGTCGTCGCCGAACTCCTCGCGGCCGAGACGCGCCTCCCAGAGCGAGCTCGCGGTCGTTCCGCTCAAGTACTTCCGACAGAGCGGGAAGACGCTGAACATCGCGAAGCCCTTGAGCGCGAGCAGGATGTCGCAACCCGCGCGCCGTCGCAGCTCGTCGAGAATCTCGAGGTTGCGAGTCAACGACGCGGTATCGACGACGAAGCAAGGCGACGGGATCGACGCGAGGTCGAACCCTTCACACGGCAAGATCACCGGACGGCTCAAGTGAGCTCCTTCACGAACCAGGGAAGGCCGTGCTCGTTCAGAAGCTTCATGAAAGGATCGGGATCGAACTGCTCGATGTTGAACACGCCCTCACCGCGCCACGTTCCGTCGAGCATCAACGACGAGCCGATCATCGTCGGGACGCCCGTCGTGTACGACACCGCCTGCGAGCTGACCTCGCGGTAGCACTCGGCGTGATCGCAAACGTTGTAGATGTAGATCTTTCGCGGCTTGCCGTCCTTCTCGCCCGTGATGATGTTCCCGATACACGTCTTGCCCGAGTAGTTCTCGCCGAGCGAGCCCGGATCGGGCAGGACTGCCTCGAGGAACTGGAGAGGGACGATCTGCTGGCCTTGGTACTCGACCGGATCGATGCGCGTCATGCCGACATTCTGGAGCACGCGCAGGTGCGTCAGGTACTCCTCGCCGAAAGTCATGAAGAAGCGGATGCGCTTGACGTCCGGGATGAACCGCGCGAGCGACTCGAGCTCCTCGTGGTACATCAGGTACATCTTGCGCGGGCCGACCTCGGGGAAGTCGAAGGTTTCCGAAATCTCCATCGGCTCGGTCTCGACCCACTCGCCGTTCTCCCAGTACTTCCCGCGCTGGGTGATCTCGCGGATGTTGATCTCGGGATTGAAGTTCGTCGCAAACGGGTGACCGTGATCGCCACCGTTGCAGTCGAGGATGTCGATCTCGTCGATGCGATCGAAGTAGTGCTTGAGCGCGTAGGTCGAGAAGACGCTCGTGACGCCCGGATCGAAACCCGAGCCGAGCAGCGCCATGATTCCGGCCTCGCGGAAGCGATCGTGGTAGTCCCACTGCCACTGGTAGCAGAACTTCGCTTCGTCTGGCGGCTCGTAGTTCGCTGTGTCGAGGTAGTCGACTCCCGTCTCGAGGCACGCGTCCATGATCGGGAGATCCTGGTACGGCAGCGCGACGTTGATGACGAGATCGGGCTCGACGCGTCGAATCAGCGCGACCGTCTCGGGCACGTTGTCTGCGTCGACCTGTGCGACCTCGATCTCAGCGCTCGATCCCGAGGCGGCGACCTGATCGCGAATCGCCTCACACTTCGACACCGTGCGACTCGCCAAGACGATCTCGCTGAAGATCTCGGGCCGCAGGGCGCACTTCTGAACGACGACGCTTCCGACGCCGCCAGCGCCGATGATCAGTACTTTGCTCATGCACTTCTCTTAGCAGGAGAGAATCTCTAAAACAAGGGAAGGGGTACTGGTCGAGGTGAATCGAATGCGGCGCAGCTGCGCGCGAGAGGGGGCTTCCCGAAAGCCCCCTACGAAAAAGGGGCCCGAACTTCTCGGTCGAGAAGGTCGGGCCCCTTTTCGGAGGCGAGAATCGAAAATGGTCGAACGCTAGTTCGCTCGACGGAACGAGCCGTAAGCTCGGTTCTTCTTCTTGGTGATCTCGATGTTCGTCAGCTCATCACCCTTCGCGAGCTTGTCGAGCACGTCGAGGCCGCCGGTGACCTTACCGAAGACGGTGAACGTCTTCTCGTGATCGTAGAAGGGGATCGGCTGGAGGCAGATGAAGAACTGCGAGCCGGCGCTGTTCGGGACGTAGCTTCCGTCCTCGCCGACTTCCTTGAGCATGACGAGCGCGCCACGCTCACACTTGTAGTCGTTGACCTCGTCGCGGAGCTTGTAGCCCGGGCCACCCGTCCCGTCGTTGAGCGGGCAACCGGTCATCAGGAGGATCGGCTTGCCGTTCTGATCGAGCGAGTCGAAGAAGGTCATCTTCTCGATCTTCTTCTCGTCGTCACCCTTGCCGAAGTAGCCGTCTTCCGCGCGCGTGATGAAGCTCGCGACGGTGTGGAAGGCCTTGTCTTCGTAGAGCATGACGTCGAGGTCGCCCTTGGTCGTCTTGATGACGGCGCGCGGCTGACCGACCTTGATGATCTTTGAGTCGCCGTCGTCGACCTTCGCGACGTCCGTTCCGGTCGTGTCGGCGCCGGCGCCGGCGTAGTCGCTCGCGGTGAGGATCTGGACGTTGCGTATACGATCCGTGTTCGTCAGGCCTTCGAGGACGTCGAGACCTTCGACGACCTTACCGAAAGGAACGTGTTGATCGTCCCACTCCGTGTGCTCGGCGAGCGAGACGAAGAAGATGCTGCCGATCTCGCCACCACGAACGGGGCCCTGATTCGGCGAGCGACGCGAGACGAACGAGACTGTGCCACGCGTGTGCTTCGTCTTGTCGGTGTTCGAGATGCCGCTCGGGAGACGCATCGACGGGGCGCCAAGGCCCGTGCCCTGGGGGCAACCGCCGAGAGCGTAGTCGCCCTTGCGGACGTCGTGGAACTTGAGCGAGTCGTAGAATCCTTCGTTCGCGAGGCGGATGAAGTGGCGGACGGCCTGCTGATTGCCGTAGCCCTTGCCGCTCGAGAGCTCGATCACGACGGGGCCGCTGGCACGGTAAAAGCGGATCTTGCCGTAGTACTTCTCGGCGTCGGGCTTGACGCTCGGGAAGACGCTGAACTGGAAGCGACGCGACTTGCTCGTCCACGCGGGCGACGAGTCGCGCTGAACCGCGTCGACCGTCACACCACCACCGGCCTTCTCGAACTCGGCCTTGATCGCGGCGTACTCGCTGTGATCCTTCGCCTTCGGGAAACGCGCCTCGAGGTTCTCGATGAACTTCTTGCCGTCCCAACGGACCTGGTAACGACCGGCCGGGAGATCCTTGAAGCTCTCGTTGAGGCTGACGACCTCACCCGAGATCCCCCACGTCTTGAGCGACGGGAAGAACTCGGCGGGCTCGGCGAGTCCGGCGAAGTCGGCCGTCACCGGAAGGCTGTCCGCGTCCTTCGTGACGACGAGACCGAGCGGCACGAGCGACGGAGCCGGCACGCGCACCGAGTCGGCGCTCTCGTTGCGCCAGATGACGTTGATCTCGACCGCCTGGTTCGGCGTAAAGTTGCGCTGCGAGCCCTGCGAGATCGATCCGCTCGAAGAGAGGAACGACTCGAGGACGAGGTAGACGCGGCGTCCCGTGCTCGGCTTGCGACGGATCGCCGAAACCTTCACCTCGGGCTTCGGAGGCGTCGCGACATCGTTCGGACCGGGCTTGTTCGCGGTCGCGTCAACCGTCTTGGTCGCGTCAGCCGTCTTGGTCGCGTCAGCCGTCTTGGTCGCGTCAGCCGTCTTGGTCGCGTCAGCCGTCTTGGTCGCGGCGGCAGCCTTCGCCGCAGCGTCGGCTTCGGCACGCTGGGCGGCGAGCGCCTTCGCGGCGGCAACGGGGTCCTGCGTGGGACCGGGCTCGGTGTTCTCCGTCTTCTTGACGGCGCCACCCTTCTCGCGCTTGTCGAGGACCTGGATCAAGTGCCAACCGAACTGGCTGAGGACGGGCTTCGAGATCGCGCCCTTCTCGAGCTCGAACGCGGCCGCGGTGAACTTGGCGTCGTAGCCGCCGTTCTTCCGGAGCCAGCTGGGGAGGACGCCGCCGAGAGGCTTCGTCCCGGCGTCGACCGAGTGCTTGTAGCACGCCTTCTTGAACGCCTCGGAGGTGTTTCCGGCGTCGGCGATCTCCTTCGCGACCTTATCCGCGGCTTCCTTCGAGGGAAGAAGGATGTGCGCCACGCGAAGCTCCTCCTCGGCATAGGAGAACCCTGCACCGACGAAGAGCATCCCGGCAAGGACAACGCTGAGCCGTCCAAAAAGGGAAGACTTCATGATCTGCTCCATGGAAAAAACGTTTCTTTCTGACGAGTCCCCGAGCCCGAAGAGTGTTGAAACAGCTCCCGAGACCTCGCGGACGAAGTGATCTAAGACGAAAGACCAGGCAAACTTATCACGAACAGAAGGCCGATGCTACCCGCTTGCCCAGGCTTTCTCGGAATCGCCAAGGAAGGACGAGAAAGCCGACAGGGCCTCGGGGGTAACAGGATGTACCGGATATCGGGTCCGATTCGCACCTCTGGTGCCACGATTCCCGTTTTCCATCCATCTTTTTTTTTTTTGGGGGGGGGGGGGGGGGGGGGGGGCCCGGGGGGGGGGGGGGGGCGGGGGGGGAAAAAACTGGGGGGTAAGAA
>CAYZGY010000377.1:0-384 GCA_964478085.1 uncultured Planctomycetia bacterium | reverse complement strand
GGGGGCCGCGGGACTGGCCTGGCTGCTCTGAGCTAATCGAAGGAGGGAAAGAAAGAAGAACTCGACGCTCAGGGGCTGGTGAACGCGCCTGCTCCCTCGGATTCCCGGAGTCAGACCGGGGTGGAAGGCCGACGCCGAGCCGGCCACTGGATACGGTTATTCGCAGCTCGCGGGCAGCTCGCAGTCGAGATCGTCCTCCGTCGGGTCCCGCCCGCGTTCCACCGCCCCTGGCGTGGGAGGAGGAGCTGCGGTCCGCAGTCGCCGTTGCAGCACTCGGGGTCCTCCGCGTTCGCGCAATCAACGATTTCGACAACCCTCGCCCGATAGCGAATCGTCCCGTCAAGCACGAGCCAGCGGTTACGCGACAGAGTGAGAAGTAGCCCC
>CAYZGY010000376.1:0-7714 GCA_964478085.1 uncultured Planctomycetia bacterium | reverse complement strand
GGGGTTCGGTGCCCGCTTAGGTGGTCTGGTTCGCTGCGGCGCGTGGTGTTTGCGTCGCCATCCACGGAAGAGTTCAAGACTCCGATGCAGAGTCCTCGAGGAGATGCAGCCCGCATCCGGTGCGCGGTTGTCATGATTCGATCCATTCTTGTTGTCGCCTCGGTCGTTGTGGTGGCGGTCTCGAGCAGCGGTTGCGGAGCGACAGGGGGGCACCCGGACTACCCGGCGCACCGACCGTTCCCGATCGCCGTCGGCGTCTACTTCGACGAGGCGGGGTCCGTGCTTCCGGCCGGTTCTGTCGTTCCCGAATCGTCCGACCCGGACGAGCCGACGGCCACGCAGAGCACGCTTCGGTTCACGCGGGACGCGAGCAGTGTCCTTGCCGCTTTTGTCGACGATCTGGCCGTTCGCGCGCCTGTCGTCGCGCACGCCGAGGCCCTCGAGGCGCGCACGCTCGCCGGCGCGCTGCGGGAAGGTAAGGACCTCGACTACATCGTCGGTCTGCGCCTCGTGGCGCCGTCCGAATGCGAGTACGAGATCAGCACGGGCCTGGCGGCGGTCGAGATCTTTTCGTGGCTCTTTGGCGGGATCCCCTCTTGGTTCGTTCCCTCGCGCGACTACGTCGTCGACTCGGAGATGGCGCTTCAAGTCTCTGATATGAACCATCGCGATGTTCAAGCTTGGCTCCGGTCGCGGGAAGGCGATGGCGCGCCCGGCTCCGACTTCGAGCTCGTCGCGAAGCGCGCTCGAACCGGAATGAGCCTCCACGATCGATCGCCGATCGGTGGGGACGGTGCCCTCGAGGACGGTGCCCTCGACTACGTCCTCACGATCGTCATCCCGCCGCTCGCCGTCGATGCCGAGAATTCCGACGTCGCGAGCGACAGCCTCACAGCGAAGCTTTGCGCCGAGTTGCACAACCAGCTCGAGCCCGCTCTGCGAGCCGAGCTCGTCGCGCGTGAGATCGACAGCCCCTTGCGGATCGTCTTCGGCGACGCGCCGATCGACGCGAACGGAATCTTCAAGTTCGATCTGATCTCGGATGGCGCGTCGAAGCTCAAGGCACTCGACGTCCACCGCATCGCGGAAAAGGAAAGTGGCGAGCCACACTACCGTTGGGAGCCGACCGACGAGCAGCTCGCTCAGCTCGATGAGGCTCTCTCCGCCGGCGATCCATCCTCCGGTTCGATCGAAATCGAAGGCGAGGAGGGTGTCGGCGGCGGTGTCACCGGTCGACTGCCCGTCGAGCTCGCCGACCTGATTCCGCTCGTACCTGGCAGGAACATTCTCAAAGTTCGAGTCCTTCGAGAGGACGGCGTGCGCACGTCGCGCAGCTGGGTCGTCTTCGTGGGTGAGGAAAAATGATGAAGGACGCATTCTTGCAATCGCTGAGGCTTTGGAGAGCGTTCGCGTTCGTTGCGCTTGCGGCAACCCCGCTTCTTTTCGTCGGGTGTAACGCCGGCACGGCCGGACTCGTGATCTACTTCTTGCTCGACGACGACGACGACTCGGGCTCGAAGACAGGACCGGCCAAGGGAGTTCTCGTCTCGTTCCTGGGCGTGCAAAACAACCGCACGAACCCGGCAGGCACACGCATCGGATTTCGTCTCGTCAGTGAGAACCGCGGTGTCGCCGAGCTGCGTATCGAGTTCCGTGTCGACGATGGAGAGTTTCAGGTTCTCGAGCCGACCGAGATCGACTCGGGACGCGTCGACACCGACGAGCGCGGCCCGCACTTGAGCAACCTCCTGTCGACGCCCGACGGTGTCGCACACGAGTTCGTCTGGGATGCGCTCGCGCAACTCGGTACCGACGATTTGTCGCGCGTCGAGTTGCGTTTCATCGCGACGAATCAGGTCGACGTCCCCGTCTTCTTCGGCAACGACGCGCCGACGATCGACGTCCTCGAGGTGATCGATCTCGGCGACGGAGCTCTCTCGCTCGAAATCGCGCTCAGCGATGAAACGTTCGACCTCGCCGACGTCACCGCCCAAGTTACGCCCGTGATCAAGAACCCGAGCGAAGAGAGTTTTTCGGCGATTCTGACGGACTCGCCGCTCACGCGCCTGCCGACGACGCCGAACGGTGCCGGCTCGGCGTTTCACTGGCGTGGGCGAGAGCAGCTCGGCTCGCTCGACCGCGTCGTGCTCGTCCGTGTCATCGCGCGTGATCTCGTCGGTGAAACCACCGAGCGCGTGAGCGAGCCACGCGTCGCGACGTTTCTTCTGGATCTCAACTCCGACCCCGTTGCGCGAGACGTGACGATCGCTCGGAACAATGACCTTCGAGACAATGATGAGGGGTCGGGTGATCGACGACGCGGCCTCAGCATCGGATTCGTTCTCGAGGATCGCGAGGGCGACGACGTCGATGTGATCGTGCAGTGGGCGTCGGGTGACGAGGACTTCCCGGATCTTCCGATGACCCTCGATATCGATCCGTTGAGTCGGGAGCATCTTCTGCGAGATCCGGAGTCGGCCGAGACGCGTTGGAATCTGCAGATCGCTTCGCTGCGTCCGGAGCCTCTTTCCGGTGCCGTCGAGCAACCTGGAGGCGAGGGTGATCTCGAAGATCGTGAGATCCTCGCGACCTGGCTCCTCAACGAGGAGACGCGCCGTGGCGCGTTCGCGGCTCTGAAGGGACGCACGGTTCGACTCCTACGCGCGGAGCCCGTCGACGATGCGAGCGACGAGCGCGTCGTTTGTGGTTTCGATCCAGTGCGCGGCGTCCTGACGCTCAACGAGGCGTTCGAGCCGCTCGAGGCTCCCGGAGATCGCATCGAAATCGACACCGCCGGCGCGCTGCGCCTCGCGACCACGGAGTTCGGCGACGAGGATGCCCAGAGTGTTCACCACCACGTGATCTGGGGGAGTGACCTCGACATTCCGGGTGGCGGTCCGATCCGCGTTCGCGTGACGCCGTTTGACCGTGCCTTTGTCGCGCCCGAGGATCCGCTCGCCGCTTGCGAGCCGGCTCCTCCGTACGACCTCGAAGGCGCGATGCCCGGCGATCGCGGCGAAGCGGCCGAGTCGGACTCCGGCGTCGACCTGCGCGGTCCCTTCGGTGAGCGGGGGGCGTGGGCGACTCCGCTGGCGCCCGTCGATGATCCGTCCGCTCTCGCTGTCGCGGACATCGATGAGGACGGACGTCTCGACATCGTCGCCGTCTCCAGTGGCGCGCGTTCGCTCGTCCTCAAGCTGCAGACCGCAGACGCCAGCTTCGACGAGCTTCGCCTCCTCGACGAGCGCATCGGCGATCCGACCGACGTCGTCGTCGCCGATCTCGACGGTGATGACGATCTCGACATCGCCGTGACGACCCGAGCGTTCTCCACGGCGGCCGTCCCGGAAGAGGGCGTGCCGGCCTTCGATCATCCGGGCTCGGTGATGCTCTACTTCCAGGACGAGAACTTCGACTTCATTCCGAACCGCGTACCGCTGCGCGCCGGCGGCGTGCTCGTTGCGCCCTCGTCGATCGCCGCGGCCGATTTCGACGGCGACGGGGATCTCGATTTGGCGGTCGGAGATGCGGAACCCGATGGAACGCCGCTGACGATCTTCTTCCGCGGTGACCGCGAAGGAGGCTTGGCCGGTTGCGACGATTCCGACGCAGCAGCCGGGTACTCGGCGTGTCGTGAGCAGGTCTTCGTGGCCCTTCCTCGCATCCACGACATGGTCGCGACCGACTACGACGGCGACGGGGACAACGATTTGATCTTCGCGACGGGCGATGGCCTCGCCGTCTGGATCAACGTCGGCAACGGCGGCTTCGAGGCGGTCGCCCGGGTGGCCCAAATCGAGCCGACGGGCGAGTTCCGATCGGTCGCTTACGGTGACATCAACGCGGACGGTCGCCCCGATTGGATCGGCGGTGACCCGATCGCCGGTGAGGTGGTCGCCGCCTTGGGATCCGACGGCGAGCAATTCGAGCTCATGACGCTCCGTACGGAGAACATGACGAGTCCGCGATCCCTGCTCATCTCCGACGTCGACGCCAACGGAGCCGACGATCTTCTCATCGCCGACGCCGGCGGAGGCGACCAGGCCGGTCACGTGACGATTTGTCTCGCCGATACGTCGGGCGGGCTGACCTGCGACTCGATCTCGCGCGCTGGCGACGTGTCGCCGCAGGATCTGGCGGTGGGCGACTTCGACCTCGACGGTCTGCTCGACATCGCGACGGTCGAAGGCGGTGTGAGCGAGGTTGCTGTGTACCTCCAAGAGGCCCCCGGGACATTCCAGTCGCTCGGGCGGAGCTTCGACGTTCTGGAGGAGGGCTTTGCGCCGACGGCTCTCGCCTCGGGAGATCTCGACTCGAACGGTTACCTCGATCTCGCGGTCGCTTCCGCGACGAGCAGCACGATCACGCTGCTGCGTCAGCAGGAGAGCGGCGACCTCGACGCCGAGGCGGTGACGAGTGACGATGCTTCGGGCTTCTCGGACGTCGAGCTCTCGGACATCAACGGCGACGGACGTGTCGATCTCATCGCGGCGAGTCTCGTCGCCGATCTCATCGAGATTCGTCATCAGGATGCGGACGGCAGCTTTGACGACGTGGCAACGACGCTTCGTTCCGACGCGCTTCGCGGTCTCCAGTCCTTCGCGACGGGCGATCTCGATGGTGACGGCCGACTCGACATCGTCGCGGTCGGTCGCTTCTCCGAGACGGTCGTGAGCTTCCAGCAGGGACCGGACGGCAGCTTCGCCGAGAATATCGTTCTCGGGTCGGACGTCGTCTCGAGTCCGATCGACGTCGTGCTCGAGGATCTCTCGGGCGACGGGCTCATCGACGGCGTGATCGCGTCGCACACGAGCGGGGAGATCGTGATCGTCGATTCTCTCGCGGAATCCGAGCCCGGTGTCGTCGCGCTCCCAGAAGGCACTCGTCCCTTGGCATTGCGTACGGCGGACGTCGACGGGGACGGGGTTCAGGACATCCTCGTCGCTTCCGAGGCCGGGTCGTCCGCAGTCGTCCGTTCGGACGGAGAGGGAGGATTCTCGGTCCTCGATCTTTCGCCGATCGTCGAGTCGACGAGTGCCGTCGGGCTCTCGGCGATCGACGCGGATCTCGACGGTCAGCCCGAGCTCGTCCTGACGAGCGCGTCGGGTGGTCGTCTCGAGGTCCTTCGGGCGAATCCGAAGGGCGTCGCCGTCGCGCGCACGCTCGAGGCGTCGGATATCGCGAATAGCGCGCCGCACTTCGTTCCTTCCGCGACACTCGCGGTCGATTTCGACGGTGACGGTGAGGGAGACCTCGTGACGGTGAATCGCGCCTCGGACAGCGTGGTCGTGTTTTGGGGTGATCGTTGAGAGAATCGGAAAGAAGAGTGAAGAAGCTACGAGGATTGCGAAGGCGGATCTCGATGAAGACCAAGACGCACAGCAAGAAGTTCGACTCCCGCACGCTCGTCGCAGCGTTGACACTCGCGGCACTGATGATCAGCAGTAGCACGGAGACGGCATTCGCCCAAGGCGAGATCGCCGCTCCTACGGATCTTCGTATCGCCCAGATCGCGTACGGAGGTGGCGACAGCCGTACGCTCGTCGCGACGTGGACGAATTCGGAGCACTACGACGTCGTCGAGGTCAGCGTCGGGGGAGAACCTGCCGTGACCGTGTTCGGCAGCGAGGAGCTCGTCGAGCTCGCCGGAGTCGACCTCGGCGCGCAAACGATCGAGATTGTCGCTCGAGCCGGTGATGAATCGAGCGATGCCGTGTCGGCGGAATTCGCGGTCCTCGAGTCGAGTCCGGTCGAGTCTCCGATCGCGAACCTCGCTTGCGAGTTCGTCGCGGCCGAGGGGGGGCGATTCGTGCTCTCGTGGGAGGAAGGCACCTCGAGCTGGGATCTCGGCGCAGCGACTGTCTCGACCCTCGACGACGCGATTTTCTTCGAGGGCGGGACGACGTCTCTCGAGATCGAGGGTGTCGGGCTCGAGCAGAACGACGTCGTGCTCCACTTCGTCAACGCGGAAGGCTACTTCTCCGAGCCGATCGTGCCGGACTGCACGCTTCGCCGACCGACGTTCATCCGCGGCGACTGCAACAGCGACGGGCGCGTGACGATCAGCGACGTGATCTTCGAGCTCTCGCACCTCTTCCGAGGTGGTGTGCGCTGGTACTGCGACGACGCGTGCGACGTCAACGACGACGGCGATACGAACCTGAGCGATCCGATCTCGACCCTGAATCACCTCTTCCTCGGGACCTACTCGGGTGATCTGTCGATGTTCGGGACCTGCGTCGTGGACGAGACCGCCGACTTCCTGGGCGGCATCTGCGGCTGCCCTTCGGAGACGCCGTAAGCCGGATCAGAATCCCCGGTTTTTTCTAAAAGTTTCCGCCTGCCCCGTTCGTAGTATGGTCAGCATGCGACGCGACGGGGAACTCATCGCTGGATACCTGGCGGGTGACGAGGACGCCTTCGAGGCGTTCTACCGCCGCCACCGACGGCAGGTTTACGTTTACCTGCTGTCGTGCGTCCGCAATCGAGCGACCGCCGAAGAGCTGCTCCAGGAGGCGTTTCTCACCTTCGTGCGTCACGCGGCCAAGCTGCGCGATCGGCACGATTTGAAAGCGTGTCTCCTTCACATGGCTCGCAGTCGCGCTGTCGATTTCTTGCGTCGGGAAGGCCGTGAGGCGAAGGCCCGGCGCGAGCGCAGCGAGGATCCGATGTTTCGACCGCGAGTCGACAGTTCGCGCGGCAGCAGCGCGGCTCTCGATGCCGAGCGGCTCACGGCGCTCGTCCATCGACTTCCGGGTCCGCAGCGCGAGGCCGTCGTGCTGCGCGTCTTCGTCGGCATGAAGTTCGGCGAAATCGCGACGACGGTCGGAGTTTCGGAGAACACCGTCGTTTCGCGTTACCGTTACGGCATTCAGAAGCTGCGAGCCGCGATGGGCTCGAGGAGCAAGCTGTGAGTCGATCTCACGATTCTTGGAACGATTCTTGGAACGATTCTCCGGAGATCTTCGAGGGCGGCCAATCCGGCGGACTCGAGCTCGAGGAGCCGACCGGCCTCACGGACGCTGCCGTCCTCGCCGGGGCGCGCGAGTCGCTAGAAGCGGCGCGTCGGGAGTCGCGCGATGCCGTGCGCGATCCTCGTTCGTTTCGCGCGGAGCGTATTCTGCGAATCGTTCTGGGCACGGCTGCGGTCGTCGGTGTCGTCGTGACGATTTTCTTCGCGCAGACGGCTCTCGATTCGGTTGATGAGGCGCCGGTGGACTCACCGCTCGCGATCTCGAGTCCCGATCTTCCCGTGACGGATTTCTCCGTGCCTCCGGCGGAGCAGAACCCCCGAGATCTCGAGGATTTGTCGATCGCCGGTCTGGGGGAGGTCTCCCGAGGCTTGTGCGACGACCTGAGCCGGATCGCGTATGACACGCGGTTGATCTCTCCAGGCCGTCGTGAGCTTCAGATTCAGATTCAACGGAAGCTGTCTGACGCCTACGACCTCGTCGTCAAGATCGAGAATCGACTAGCTCGTCTCGATCGGTAGGCTCGTCCTGAGCTCCGAATCGGTCGATAAGAAATCAACACCTCTGACAAAAAGGGAGAACGTGGCATGAGCAGGAACTTTCTGTTTTGGATTCTGGCCTTGGGTTTGATCGCGTTTGCGCCTCATACGTCCTCGGCCGCGCCGGACGCCGACCGCGACGAAGATCGTGAGGAGCGCGAAGAGCGCGAAGACCGTGAAGAAGAGGAAGACGAGGAAGAGGAA
>CAYZGY010000375.1:1804-7736 GCA_964478085.1 uncultured Planctomycetia bacterium | reverse complement strand
TGCTCCTCGACACCCGTGCTTCCGAGTGGGGACGCCGCCGTGGATATCGCCCATCCCGATCCGCGAATCCGCATCCAAGCGACTCGAATGATCGCCGACCAGAAGATCGAAACCCTCATCCCGAAGCTCCTCGCCGGGCTCTCGGATCGAGACGCCTCGGTCCGCTTCTTCAGCGCCATCGCCCTGCGTCAGATGAGCGCACGGGAGTTCGGGTTTCAGGCTCACGCGACGTTGCCCGAGCGGCGCGCCGCGATCGAACGATGGACGGCCTGGGCGAAGTCGGAAGGGCACGCGCCATGAGCGGTCCCTCGAACGAACGCGCGGTAGATCGAAAGCAGACGCGAGGCGCCTTCGAGCTCGTCCTTCCGAGCTCTTCGGAGCACCTCGCCCTCGTGCGCTCTTGCGTCCGCTGGTTCTGCGAACGTATCGGTCTCTGCGAGAAGGAGACGGGACGTACCGTTCTCTGCATCGTCGAAGCCGTGACCAACATCATCCGCCACGCGTACCACGGCGAGCCGGACCACACGATCCAGATCCGCTTTCACGAGTTCGAGGATCGTGCCGAGTTCGAGCTGGTCGACGACGGCTGTGGTGTGTCCGAAGAAGAGCTCTGTCCGAAGTGCCCCGGCGGCGACGAGACCGGCGGCCGCGGCGTCGACCTGATCAAGAATTGCGTGGACGAATTCCGCTACGAAGCTCGGCCCGAAGGCGGAGCGCGGCTCGTCCTCACGAAAATGCGACCGACTGAGGAATCCCGGCCATGACGGCGTTCAATTATGAAGTGACTCGCGGCGACGGCTCGATCTCGATCCGTCTCGAGGGAGACCTCGACATGCATCTGTCCCCGGACCTCCGGCGCATGTTCGAGGAGCAGCTCGACTCTCCGCCCGCCGAAGTCGTCGTCGACCTCGGAGGTGTCCCGTTTATCGACTCATCCGTGATCGCGACGCTCGTCTATACGCTCAAGAAAGTCCGTAGCGCCGGCGGCGAGATGCGCGTCATCAACTGCCAGCCCGCGGTGCGCGACACGTTCGAGTTGACGCGTCTATCCGAGAGCTTTCGCATTCAGTAGAAACCCGGGGTTGCCCTGACGAGAGCCTGACGAATGCCGATGTCGAAAGCCCTGGGAGGAGTTGGCGCATGGATCCTCGGCCTCACCGAGTACACCGGCGGCCTGACCCGACTCTTCTTCGAGAGCCTCTGGTGGATGACGGTCGGCCCTCTCAAGGGAAAGGGCAAGATCCGCGTCGTCGAGACGATCCACCAGTCCCACCGCGTCAGCATCCGATCCTTCTGGATCGTGTCGATGGTGATCTTTTTCGTCGGCATGATCCTCGCGTTCCAGATGGCGTACGTGCTTCAGCAGCTCGGCGTCGTCTCGTACGTGGCGAACATCACGGGTGTCGCGATGGTGCGCGAGATGGGCCCGCTGCTCGTCGGCGTCGTCATGACCGGATTCACGGGCGCGGCCATCGCTGCGGAGATCGGAACGATGGTCGTCTCCGAGGAGGTCATGGCCCTCCGGACGAGCGCGCTCAATCCGATTCGCTTCCTCGTCGTGCCACGCGTCCTCGCGTCGATGCTCCTGATGCCCTTCGTGACGCTCATCGCGACCTACATCGGCATCTTCGGTGGCTTCTGCGTCGCGTACCTTTTCCTCGGCATGGAGACTGAGAAGTTCATCGACCGAACGATCGACGCGCTGACCTTCAAGGACCTCGTCGCCTGCCTTCTCAAGGCCGAAGCGTTCGGCGCGCTCGTGGCTCTGATCGCCTGCTACGAAGGACTCAGCGTCACGGGTGGCGCCGAGGGTGTCGGTCGTGCGACGACGAACTCGGTCGTCCGTTCGATCGTCGCGATCATCCTCTGTGATCTGGTCTTCACCGCTATTTTCTTCTTCCTCCTCTGATCTCGGTCAGGATATCGATCAGCTCGTGAGCGAATCCCCGAAAGACTCCACGACCGAGCCGGAAGCCGAGTCCGGCAGAGACACCGAGACCGAATCCGAGAACGGATCGCGGCCCGACGACGTCGTCATCGCGGTCGAGGGCGTCCAGGTGGACTTCGACGGTCGTGCCGTTCTCAAGGGGGTCAACCTCGAGGTGCGGCGTGGCGAGACGCTCGTCATTCTCGGCGGATCGGGGTCGGGCAAGTCGACACTCTTGCGAACGCTCGTCGGCGTGAACACCCCGACCGAGGGCAAGGTAAGACTGCTCGGGAAGGATATGTACGGCTCGACCGAAGAAGAGCGCAACGCTCTGAGGAAACGCTTCGGCATACTGTTTCAGTCCGGAGCCCTCTACAACTCGATGACGGTCGGCGAGAACATCGCGCTCCTCTTGCGCGAGCACACGGAGCTCGACGAGGACATCATCGCGCTGATGGTCAAGATGAAGCTCGAGCTCGTCGGCCTGCGCGACTTCGAGGACCTGATGCCGTCGCAGATCTCGGGAGGCATGAAGAAGCGAGTCGGTCTCGCACGCGCGCTCGCGCTCGACCCCGAGGTGATGTTTTACGACGAGCCCGGTGCCGGTCTCGATCCGATCACCATGGGCGTCATCGACAAGCTGATCAACGACCTATCGAAGAAGCTCTCGGTGACGTCGGTCGTCGTCACGCACGAGATGGGGAGCGCGTTCCACATCGCCGATCGCATGGTGATGCTCTACGACGGCCGCATCGTCGCGAACGGCCCGCCGAGCGAGTTCCGCGACGCCGAGGATCCGCTCGTACGCCAGTTCGTCAACGGCGAGCCGGACGGACCGATCCCGCTACGCCGATTCAAAGTGGACTACGAAGAGGACCTGCTCGCCTGACGGACGGTCTCAGACATCGGAAAACGAATCGATGCCTCGAAACAAGAAACAAGAAGTCCTCGTCGGATCCTTCACGCTGATCGGAGCTGTTCTCCTCGCGCTCCTGATCTTCCTCATGGGCGGACTCGACGGATTCCTGGCCGAGCGCACCGAAATCTCGGCGCTCTTCCACGACGTGCAGGGACTCCAGCCGGGCGACGAGGTCTACATCCTCGGTGACAAGGTCGGCAAAGTCCTCTCGATCGAGCCCGAGCCGTCGGGCGACGACGGCATGATACACATGCGCGTCACCATGAAGATCGCTTCGGCCCGACGGGAACTTCTGCGCACGAACTCGCTCGTGGTCATCGACAAGACACTGACAGGAAACATCAGCGTCCTGATGCAACAGAATCCCTCGGGTGGCGGCGAGCCTCTTCCCGAAGGTGCGGAGCTCAAAGGCACTGAGTCGAGCGGCTTCGACGCGATCACGAAACGCGCGAGCGCCGTACTCGACGAAGCGAAGACCGCGATCGTCTCGATCCGCACGGTCGTCGAGGACATTCAAGAGAAGGGACACCTTCGTAAGTCGCTCGAGAACATCTCCGCGTTGACCAAGAATACGGACACCGAAATCGGCGAACTGGGTGACGCGCTTCAGAAGAGCCTCTCCAAGCTCGACGAGACGCTCGCCTCGCTGCGCGGCATGGTCGACGAGAACCGCCCCGCCCTCCAAGAGACCGTCGCGAACCTGCGAGACGACACGGCGCTCCTCAAGGGCTTCCTCGCGCAGCTCGACGAGACTCCGAAGAAGCTCGACGATGGCCTCCTCGCACTCCGTAAAGTCGCGGATGAGGTCGGCGACGTAGTCGGCGAGAATCGATCCGATCTCGACGCGATCCTCACGGACCTGCGCACCACCGTGGGCAACTCGGCCAACTTGACATCCGAGGTCAAGCGGCGTCCCTGGCGACTCCTCTACAAGCCCACTCCCGAAGAGATGAAGGCCCTCGAGCTCTACGACGCTGCCTGGGCCTACAACCTCGGTGCGGCCGAGCTCCACCGCTCGGCACGCGACCTCGCCGAGCATCTCGAGCACACGAACGGGGATGGCGAAGAGCGCGAAGCGTTGACGCTCGCGCTTGAAAGGGTGCGCGAGAGTCTCGCGAAACAGAAGGAGGCCGAAGAGCTCTTCTGGTCACGCCTGCAAGGCCAGGGGAAGTAGGAGCACGCCGCCTGAGCTTTCGATCATTCAGGGTGTCGGGTTTCACCGTCAGGTGTAACAGCTCGCGAGGCACTCTCCCGTTCGGCTCTCCGGAAAGCTCGAAAGCGTCTCGGGCGGTCCCTCGGCGACGATGCGGCCACCACCCTCACCGGCTTCCGGGCCGAGGTCGATCGCCCAGTCCGCCGCGGAGATCACATCGAGGTGATGCTCGATGACAACGAGTGTGTGACCGGCGTCGACGAGGCGCTGGAAGACCTCGAGAAGGCGGCGGACGTCTTCGAAGTGAAGACCCGTCGTCGGCTCGTCGAGGATGTAGACCGTCTTGCCGCGTCGTCGCTCGACGAGCTCGGCCGCGAGCTTGATGCGCTGCGCCTCACCGCCCGAAAGCGTCGTCGCGGGTTGCCCGAGCTGGACGTAGCCGAGGCCGACCGAGCTCAGCGTCTCGAGCACGGCAAGGATGCGCGGTTGGTTCTCGAAGAACTCGACGGCCTCGTCGACCTCCATCTGGAGCACGTCGGCGATCGTCCTTCCGCGGAAGATGACCTCAAGAGTCGCGTCGTCGAATCGACGACCCTTGCACGCGTCGCAGCGCACCCAAACGTCCGAGAGGAAGTGCATCTCGATCTGACGCGCGCCCTGGCCCTCGCAGCTGAGGCAGCGTCCTTCCGGCGAGTTGAAGCTGAAGCGGCCCGCCTTGTAGCCGCGTGCCTTCGCGAGCGGCAAGCTCGCGTAGAGCTCGCGCACGTGATCCCAGACACCCGTGTACGTCGCCGGGATCGACTTCGGCGTTCGGCCGACGGGACGCTGGTCGATGACGACGACGCGCTCCACTTCGTCGAGACCCGCGACGGATTCGACGCGTCCCTCGAGAATCTCGGGTCCGCTCTCGGCGATCGAGTCACGCTTCTTGAGGACGTCGGCGAGGACGTCCATGACGAGCGACGACTTGCCGGATCCCGAGACTCCCGTGACGACCGTGAAGAGCCCGAGCGGAATGCGAGCGTCAACGCCGTCGAGGTTGTGGAGCCGGACACCGCCGAGCTCGAGCCATGCGTCGCTCGGCGTACGCCTCGGGGTCACGTCCCCCACGCGTTCTTCTGCGCGGAGGTAGCGTCCGGTGAGCGAATCGGGGTGCTCGATGACATCCGAAGGAGCTCCCTGCGCGATCACCTTCCCACCGCGTGTCCCGGCACCCGGACCGATGTCGATGAGCCAGTCCGCACGCTCCATCGTCTCTCGATCGTGCTCGACCAGAACGATCGTGTTGCCCTGCTCCTTGAGCTCCTCGAGACTGCGCAGGAGCTTCTGCGTGTCGCGCGGATGAAGGCCGATCGTCGGCTCGTCGAGAACGTACAGCACGCCGATGAGTCGATTTCCGAGCTGCGACGCAAGACGGATGCGCTGCGCCTCGCCGCCCGAGAGCGTCCCTGCGGATCGCTCGAGCGCGAGGTAGCCGACGCCGACGTCGTCGAGAAAGCGCAGGCGATTGTCGATCTCGCGCAGCGCGTCGACGGCGATCGAACGTTGGCGGTCGTCGAGATCGAGCTCACCGAAGAATCGCCGTGCTTCCGTGATCGTCAGGCGCAGCATCTCGTGGATGCGAAGACCTCCGACCCGCACGGAGAGAAACTCGGGACGCAGTCGGTAACCCTCGCACTCCCAGCACGTCGCGCCGCGGAAGAGCTTTCCGAGCGATTGCTTCGCGAGCGCGGGGTCCTGATCCGTCGCCCAGCCTTCGAACAACGTCGCGAGGCCGTCCCAACGGACCTCGTGCGCGCTCCCCGAAACCTCGAGCGGTACGCGCTCCTCGCCCGTGCCGTAGAGGATCGCCTGCCTGTCCTCGTCCGAAAGCTCGTTCCAAGTCGTGGTCGCCGAGATTCCGCGAGCCCGCAGGAGCGCACGAAGGATCTTG
>CAYZGY010000375.1:0-1794 GCA_964478085.1 uncultured Planctomycetia bacterium | reverse complement strand
ATCACGTCGGTGTCGATCGCCGTCAGGACCGCCTGATTCGGATGCGAGAAGATCGCCGCCCCGTCGGCTCGCTTGATGACGCCCGTGCCCCGACAACGCTCGCAAGCACCCTCGAAACTGTTGAACGAGAACATGCGCGGCGTCAGCTCGCCGTCGAAACGGAAGTGCCCGTCGGGACAGGCGGGCGTGCGCGTCGAGAACTCGACTTCCCCGGCCTCGTTGCGGAGAGCCGCGGCGCCGAAGGCACGTTCGAAGGCTTGCTCGATCGCCCCGGCTAGCCTCGACTGGACGCGGTCCGACGCGACCACACGGTCGATCACGAGGAGCAGCCTCTGTCGGTCGTTCTCGACATCTTCCGGCGGCTCTTCGTCACGTCGCAGCTCCGCGGCCAGGCGACGAAGCACGACGTCCGCCTCCTCGTCGAGCCGCAGCTCACGGCCCTTGGCCATCACGCGAGTGAAGCCGCTCTTGACGAGAGAGGCGATCAGCGCACGCAGGTCGTCGTCCTCCTCGGACTCGAGCTGGATCGGCGCGAGCACCCAAACCTTTTCACCATCGCGTTCGGCAACGGCACGCTCGGCGAGCCGCGTCGGGGTCGCCCAGGCGAGCGCCTTCGAGCACTCCGGACAGTGCGGCGTCCCGATGTGGGCGAAGAGAAGACGCAGGTAATCGTGAATTTCCGTCACCGTCGCGACCGTCGAGCGATGTCCTCCACCCGCCGACTTCTGATCGATCGCGATCGCGGGACAGAGCCCGGTGATGCGATCGACCGGCGGCGACTGCAGACGACCGAGGAACTGCCTCGCGTACGTCGACAGCGAATCGACGTATCGCCGCTGTCCTTCCGCGAAGAGCGTGTCGAACGCGAGCGACGATTTTCCCGAGCCCGAGACGCCCGTGATGACCGTCATCGCATCGCGCGGTATCGTCACGTCGATGCCCTGGAGATTGTGAATGCGCGCACCTTCGACCCGCAGCTCGCCCGGCGAGCTCGCGACGCAGGCACTCGCACGGCTGCGCGATCCTTCCCCTGCGTCGAGCGAATCGTCGGCTCCCCCCACGAATCGTGCGAGCTCCTCGCGCAGCGCCTGTCCCGTGTACGAAGACTCGACCTCGGCGACCTCCTCCGGAGTTCCCGTCGCGACGACGAGTCCGCCTCCGTCGCCTCCCTCGGGTCCCATGTCGATGACCTGATCGGCCATCTTGATCACGTCGAGGTTGTGCTCGATGACGATCACCGAGTTGCCGCGGTCGACGAGCTGCTCGAGAGCGTGGAGAAGAACCCGCACGTCCTCGAAGTGGAGCCCCGTCGTCGGCTCGTCGAGGATGTACACGGTCTTTCCCGTGTCGCGCTTCTGCAACTCGGCGGCGAGCTTGAGGCGCTGCGCCTCGCCACCCGAGAGGGTCGTCGAGGCCTGGCCGAGCCCGAGATAGCCGAGACCGACCTCGACGAGCAGCTCGAGCGCACGTGCGACGCGAGCGATCGGCTCGAAGAGCTCGTGCGCCTCCGCGATGCTCATCTCGAGGACGTCGTAGATGCTCTTGCCGCGATAGAGAATCTCGAGCGTCTCGCGGTTGTACCGACGACCGCCGCAGGCCTCGCAGGTGACCTCGACCGGCGCGAGGAACTGCATGTCGATCACCGTCACGCCCGCACCGCCGCACTCGATGCAGCGACCACCGTCGACGTTGAAGCTGAAGCGCCCGGCGGAGTACCCTCGCACCCTCGCCTCGGGCAGCTTGGCGAAGAGCTCGCGGATCGGCCCGAAGCCCTTCGTGTACGTCGCGGGATTG
>CAYZGY010000374.1:6332-7750 GCA_964478085.1 uncultured Planctomycetia bacterium | reverse complement strand
CCCTGCACAAACGCGCGGTGCTGAGCCACGGGCCCGAGATTTCGAGGTGGAAAAACTCACGCACTGCGGATTCGTACCCTTCAGGGGCTCGTCTCCTTGCCCTTCCCCCGTTCGGGAGAAATAATCGGTGCCCGCGAGCGGTTTCGTTTCCGCTCCTTCTTACCGCTGTCTGATATTCCGGAATCTCGTTCATGGCCCGTCTTCTCCTTGCTTCTTTGGTCCTTGGGAGTGTCGTGTCGTCTGTCTCGATCTTGTCGGCCGATGAGTCGACGCGCGCGGTGGCTGCTCTCGAGAGCTTTCTCCACAAGAAGCGCGAGGAGCGAGGCGCGATCGCGGAGCAAGGCTTCGCCAAGGTCGCGTTGACGAAGAAGGACGCCGAGAGAGCGACCGAGCTGATCTGGAACGACTGGCTGGCGAAGCTGCGCGCCGAGCGAAAGAAGGAGCTCGACGCACGATCGATCACGCTCGGAGACAAGACGCTCAAGTTCACGGTCAAGCCGTTCGGGAAGAAGCCCGAATCAGGATGGAGCCTCTTCATCTCGATGCACGGCGGTGGTGGGACGGCGGCGCGAGTGAACGACCGTCAGTGGGAGAACCAGAAGAGGCTGTACACGCTGTCGGAGGGGCTGTACGTCACTCCGCGCGCGCCGACGAACACTTGGAACATGTGGCACCGCTCGCATGTCGATCGGCTCTTCGCTCGTCTCATCGAGAACCTCATCGCGATCGAGGGGGTGAATCCTGATCGCGTGTTCATCCTCGGCTACTCGGCCGGAGGCGACGGCGTGTACCAGCTCGCTCCGCGAATGGCGGATCGCCTGGCCGGTGCCGCGATGATGGCCGGCCACCCGAACGATGCCTCGCCGCTCGGTCTTCGAAACATCGCGTTCGCGCTCCACATGGGCGGGAACGACCGGGCGTACAAGCGTAACGAGGTCGCGCGTCAGTGGAAGGAGCGGCTCGGGAAGCTCCGCAAGGAAGATCCGGGTGGCTACGTGCACCAGGCCGTGATCCATCCCGGGCTGGGGCATTGGATGCAGCGGAAAGACGCAGTCGCGATTCCGTGGATGGCGAAGTACACACGCGATCCGCGTCCGGACCGGATCGTCTGGAGGCAGTCGAGCGTCATCTACGAGGACTTCTACTGGCTGAGGGTTGCGAAAGAAGCCACGACGAAGGGCGCCGAGGTGCGCGCGAAGCGTGACGGGCAGACCTTCGAGATTACATCGACTCACGCGAAGAAGCTGACCTTGCTCCTCGACGACTCGATCGCCGATCTCGACCAGGAGATCGTCGTGAAATCCGGGGAGAAGGAGGTTTTCCGCGGTCTCGTGACGCGAACGATCGAGAAGATCTCGGCAAACATCTCCCGTCGCGGCGATGCGGCGTACGGGTTCTCGGCGGAAGTCGTCGTCACT
>CAYZGY010000374.1:0-6308 GCA_964478085.1 uncultured Planctomycetia bacterium | reverse complement strand
ATCATTCCTTCTCAGGAGCCTTTCCGGAGGGGATTCATGGTGTCTCGGTTTCTGGTCGCGCTCACGTCGGTGGTCTGCGCACTCGGATTCGTAGCGAGTCTGTTGGTCGGGTCTGTCGTCGCGCAAGACGTCGTGATTCACGAGGTTCTCGCGATCAACGACGAGGGGCTCGCCGACGAGGACGGCGATCGATCCGACTGGTTCGAGCTGCGCAACGTCTCGGGCGTTACTCTCGACCTCGACGGTTGGTTCGCGAGCGACGACTCACTCGATCTCACCAAGTGGCGTTTTCCTGCGCGTACGCTCGTGCCGGGAGAGCTCCTTCTCGTCTTCGCGTCGGGAAAGAGCCGCGCTCCGGTGATCGGCGACCTCCACACGAGCTTTCGCCTCGACGGTGGCGGTGAGACGCTGCTGCTCGTTCTTCCCGACGGCGTCACGGTCGAGCATCGACTCGAGCTCCCGCGGCAGCGTGCGGACATCTCGTACGGCCTCGCGCAAGGCGCGCGCCATTCGTGGGTCTCCCGCGGTAGCACGGCGCGTTTCCTCGTGCCTCGCGACGACGCTCTCGGAGCCTCTTGGACGACGAACGATTTCGAGGACGCGGCCTGGTCCTCCGGGGCCAACGGTCTCGGCTACGATCGGGGGAACGTCGAGGTGCCCGACGGCGCGGTCAATATCGCGCCTGAAGGCGTGGCAACGCAGTCGTCGACGTGGGGAAACAACTCGTTCCCGGCTCCACTCGCGAACGACGGCAACCTCGGGAACTTCACCGCGACTGCCACCGCCGATCACGACGCCTGGTGGGAGCTCGAGTTCGACGAGGTGCCCTCGATCGGACGCGTCGTCCTGCACAACCGCGACAACTGCTGCCCGTGGCGTCTCCGCGACATCCACGTCTCGATCCGAGACGACGGCGGGGAGGAGGTCTGGGAGTCGCCGCTGCTCAACCCGGAGAACACTCTCGGGAATCCGGCCGAGATCGTCGTCGATCTCGTCGCGGATCTCGGTGCCTCCGTCTCGGGTCGATTCGTCCGCGTGCGCCGCATCGCCGATCCCGATCATTCCGGGGGGGGAGACGGCGGGCAGCCGGACGATGTCGGAATCCTCTCGCTCGGCGAGGTCGAGGTCTTCGAAGGTGTCGGAGGAGTCGCACCGTCGGTCGAGACGGACCTCGAGGACGAGATGGCGGATCGAAGCGCGTCCCTCTATGCTCGTTTCGCCTTCGACGTCGAGGACCCGGATGCGATCTCGAGCCTGTCCGCGTCGATCGCGCACGACGACGGCTTCGTCGCGTACCTCGACGGGACGGAGGTCGCACGTGTTCGTGCTCCCGGCGCTCCGGGTGAATCGCCGGCGTTCGACGCGAGCGCGACCGGCGCGCAGCCGAACTCGATGGGGCCGAGCGTGACCGAGATTCCGCTCGACGGCTTTCTCGATCGACTCGCGCCCGGTCGCAATGTGCTCGCCATCCACGCGCTCAACGTCGACGATTCCGATGACGACTTCCTGATCGCGGTCGAGCTCGTCGCACGATCCGACGGCGGCTCCGCGCTCCGCTACTTCGAGAGGCCGACTCCCGGGGCGCCGAACGATGAGTCGAGCTTCGTCGACTTCGTCGGGGACACGACCTTCAGCGTCGATCGCGGAGTCTACGTCGAGCCTTTCGACCTCGAGATCACCTCGTCGACGCCCGGAGCTACGATTCGCTACACGACGAACGGTGCGCCGCCGAGCGAGAACTCCGGAGAGGTGTACGACGGGCCGATTCGAATCTCGGGAACGACCGTGATTCGCGCGATCGCGTCGAAGCCCGGTTATCGATCGACGAACGTCGACTCGCAGACCTACATCTATCCCGACGATGTCGTCCGGCAGTCCGTCATGTCGCGTGACATCACCCAGCACGCGACGTACGGTCCCGAAGCTCTCGCGGCGCTCTCACGCATCCCGAGTGTCTCGCTCACGAGCGCGCATCGGTCGATCTCGAGCACATCGGAGACGCTCGCGTCGGTCGAGCTGATCTTTCCGGACGGGCGTCGAGGCTTTCAGGTCGACGCCGGCGTGAAGCGGGTCGGCGGTCACAGCCTCGGTGCGTATCCGAAGAACAACATGCGCATCTACTTTCGGCGCGAGTACGGCGCGGCGAAGCTGCGATACCCGGTCTTCGAGGACACGCCCTACGGTGAGGGGGCCATCGAGGAGTTCGATCGACTCAATCTGCGCGGCGGTTCGCACGATTCGGTGTTCTATCTCGGTGCCGGCGCTCAACCTCCCTCGAACGCTCAGTACATTCGCAATCGTTTCATGAATGACGTCGAGCTCGAGATGGGAAACCACTCGATCCGCGGACGATTCGTTCACGTCTACATCAACGGGACGTACTGGGGTCACTACCAGCTGATGGAGAGCAACTCGGCGGCGCACGCTGCGGCGTACCTCGGCGGCGAGAAGGAGGACTTCGAGGCAGTCCGTCGCGGATCGCCGATCGGTCGGAGCGCGCCGGCTTGGCAGCGAATCGGCCAGATTCGCGGGAACTGGCCCGAGGTTCAGCGATGGGTCGACATCCCGAACTTCGTCGACTACATGCTGCTCAGTTTCTGGGCTGGCAACGCTTGGGATTGGCGCGAGGCACAGAACTGGTCCGCCGAAGGGCCCTCGAATCCCGATCGCGGTGGCTACAAGTTCACGAGCTGGGATTCGGACATCGTGCTGCGCAATACGAACGACTCGAATCTCGACAAGGGCGGCCCGGGCTATCTCTTCCGCGATCTCTTGCAGCACGAGGAGTTCCGTCTCGCGCTCGCCGATGGTATCGAGCGTCACTTGCGTCACGACGGAGTCCTGACTCCGATCCGAATCGCGAAGATCTACGGACGACGTGCGAACGAGATTCGTCCGACGCTCATCGCCGAAGCGGCTCGATGGCGTTGGCAGGGGCGTGTATGGCTACCGGACAGGCAGTGGCAGGACGAGTGGGATCGCCTGCAGCGCTCGTTCTTTCCTGCTCGAACGGACATCGTGCTCGGGCAGTTTCGCAGTCGGCGTTGGATCCTCCCCGTCGAGGCGCCGGTGTTTCGCATCGGCGGAAGAGCCCAGCACGGCGGCTGGGTTGAGCGCGGCGCGGTGTTGACCATCACCGGCGATTCCGACGAGGTGTTCGAGGATCGCCTGGTCGTCGACGATGAGACGCCCGTGTCGGCGTGGGTGCCGACGAGCGACGCTCTCGGCAGCGAGTGGCGCGAGCTCGACTACGTCGAAGGGGCGAACGGGGAGGCCTGGATGGAGGGCGTCGGTGGCGTCGGATTCGACACCGGAACCGGGTACGACGAAGTGATCGGCATCGATCTCGAGGCGGAGATGCGCGGCGACGACGGCAATGCATCCGTGTACGTGCGTGTGCCGTTCCGAATCGAGTCGCGCGTCGAGATCGAGTCCTTCGCCCAGTTGCGGTTGGATGTACTCTTCGACGACGGCTTCGTCGCCTTTCTCAACGGACGTGAGATCGCCTCGCGGAATGCTCCCGAGAACCCTGTCTGGAACTCGACGGCGACGCGCGGTACGGAGGCGCGAATCGGCCGCCCGACGAGCATCGACGTCTCGGACGCGCTCGATGATCTTCGCGTCGGAGACAACCTCCTCGCGATTCACGCGTTCAATTCGACCGTCAATAGCGCCGACATGCTGATTCTGGCCAGCCTGCGTGGACGAGAGATCGTCGACGCTGGACCCGGCGCAGGAGTCGACTACACGATCGACGGGAGCGAGCCGTTGACGGATGCCGGCATCGACTACGAGGGGCCGATCGTGCTCGAGCGGTCGACGCTCGTTCGCGCGCGCGTCGAGAGTGAGGGCGAATGGAGCGCGATGAGCGAGGCCGGCTTCGCCGTCGACACGGGTCTTCGCATCACCGAGATCCAGTACCACCCTGCAGCACCCGAGGACGATGCTTCGCCGTGGGAGGACGAGCATTTCGAGTTCCTCGAGCTTCAGAACGTGCACGACGAGCCGCTCGAGCTTGCCGGGTACTCGATCGGTGGCGCGATTCGATTCGACTTTTCGGACGGCGCGGTGCCCGAGCTCGCATCGGGCGAAGTCGTGGTCATCGTCGGTGATCTCGAAGCCTTCGCCTCGCGCTACGACGTCGCACGAATCCTGATCGCCGGAGAGTACGACGGTCGATTGGCCAACACGGGCGAGCAGCTCATCCTCCGCGGCCCCGTGAGCGAGCACGTCCTCGATTTTTCCTACGACGACGCCTGGCACCCGGGGACGGACGGGCCCGGCGCATCGCTCGTCATCGTCGACGGGGGAGCCGAGCGCGACTCGTGGGCATCGCCCGCGTCCTGGCGTCCGAGCGACTGGCCGCTCGGATCGCCCGGCATCGACGAGTCGGCCGTCTCGCTCGATCGTATCTTGCCCGGTGATACGAACGGTGACGCCTCGGTCGACATCTCCGACGCGATCGCGTTTCTGCGCTTCCTCTTCGTCGGCAAGGGAGTCGCGCTTCCGTGCGGTGACGGCACGCTCGATTCGGAGGGCAACGTCTCGCTCCACGACACGAACGGTGACGGAAACACGGACCTCTCCGATCCGATCGCGCTGCTCAACTACCTCTTCGGTGGCGGAGCGCAGCCGGCGCTCGGTACGGATTGCGTGTCGCTACCCGAGTGTCCCGATGCGTGCGAAGACTGAGAGTCACTCTCCGAAGACGGGTGCGCCGGGATAGAAGCCTCGCCAACGTTCGCTCAGCCACGCCGTGATCGGCAATCGCCCTAACGGCTTCGCATCGGGCGAATCCGCGGGGCGTCCGCTGCGCAGATCCCATTCGCTTCCGGAATCGTCGAAGAGGCGGCCGCTGATTCCGTCCCGACGGAACGTGCGCTCACCGCGGACCCAGGCGTAGGCGGTCCGTGCCGCGGCGTCGTAGAACACGACGACGTTTCGGTCGTCGAAGCGGTCGTTGATGATCACCGCGTTCGCGATACGAGATTGCGGGTAAAGCTTCGCCTTCTTCCCGCTCCCGAGTGACCAGGCGAACAGCTCGGGCTTCTTCTCGATATCGAACGCGCCCATGAATCCCTTGACCGCTCGTCCGTCGAGGACGAGCGTGTTCGGGTGGAGCGTTCGCCACTTCGAGAGCTTCATCACCTCCGACGGCAGGAACTCGAGCTGCGCGCCCTTCATTGGTCCTCGGATCGCTTCGCCTGTCGTGGAAACCGTTAGTCGTCGATCTTGCTGCGGTAGTCGAGCGGAAAGTCCGAGTAGCGCTCATCGATTTCGTTGAGGACCTGACGACGCTTCTCCGAGCCCACGGCGACCGTCGCACGTGCGGCGTCGAGGCTCGGACCCGATGCCGTGACGAGGAGGTCGCCGGCGTCCTTCGCGTCGATCTCGAAGGTCGCGTCTCCGTTCGAATCCGCCGTCAGGACTCGGTAGATCTCGTCGAGCTTCCAGACGCAGATCGTGCAGGACGGAGCGTCGGTCCTGACTACGAGCTCGCCCTTGCCGAGCGGGAGTCTCTCGGCGACCTCGAGCTTCGGCGTGCGCGGGTCACGTGCGCGAAGGTCGAGTGTCGGATCGCCGAGGAGGTTGAGCTCGCACTGGACGAAGTGGTACCCGGCCGTCCTCTTGGCGTGCCGTGCCCGTGCATGTGGAGCTTCCCCGCACGACGCTCATTTGATCATCTCGATCCAGTTGGCGGGCGTGTGGTCGTGGTCTCCGGGCTTCTCGTCGTCCCACGGCGTATTCGACGCGAAGTACTCCTTCGCGTCGCCTTTCCACTTCTCGACGAGTGTCTTGCGGCTCGTTCGGAGCTTCGGGTACGCGCCGCGCTCGGGGCAGGTGTAGACCATGCGGGCCGCAAACTGCGTCGTCGGGTACTTCGACTCGTAGGCGATGACCTTTGCCGTGTAGGCTGCGACCTCGTCCGCGGTACGAACGGGAATGCGGCCGATGCTCGCCTTCGCGTTCGTGTAGTTCACCGCGGAGCGATCGTCGGCGAACTCGCCGAAGACACCGTCGTCGTACGCGTCCCAGTCGCCCTCACCGATGTAGTAGAGATCGGTGGGGATGTCCGTGTACTTGTAGAACCCCGAGTGATCCGTGTCGCGATCCGGGATACCGACCTTCGGATCCGTGCTGCTGTCGCCCCCGAGGATGACCCAACGCGTTCCGTGCTTCACGATGTGCTCGAGGCAGGCCGCGCGAATCTTGGCCGGAAGGTCGTGGCCGTCGGGTGTGATCAGGAGAACCGTCGCGGGGAGTTCGGATGCGACGAGAGGCTCCTGGCTCCCGCTGGCTGCCAGTAC
>CAYZGY010000373.1:0-7750 GCA_964478085.1 uncultured Planctomycetia bacterium | reverse complement strand
GTCGCCGGCGGGACCCGCGGTCCTCCCGTCCGGGCCGGCGACGCGGACGGCCTGTGCCGGCGAGTGCCCAGACACCCCGCAGAGGGCTAGGAGGGCGAACGCGCCGAGGGGACCGAGTCGACAGAACGAGCGTCGGGCGGAGCGGTTGATGGCCGAAGACCGTGAGCTCGATCTCGAACGACTCGCCCGGCTTCACTTTGTAGACGAACGGCGTCTGGCCCATGTAGACCGATTCGTTCGGGAACTCGGGTAGTCGAACGACGTAGCAACCGCTCGGGATGGACTCGATGAGGACGGGGTACTCGAGCGTCTTCGTGAACTGAGACTTCGGGAACTCCTTGCGCACTCGATCGTAGAGCTTGCACGCCTCGTGCGGCTTGCCTTCCTCGGTGAGCTTCTTGGCTCTCTGCATGAGCTCGTGCGACGACGTCCCCATCTTCGAGAGCTTCTGGAGCTTGAGGCTCGCCTCCGCGTACCACGGATGGTCGGCGCCGAGGTCGAGGAGCGGCGTCAGGAACTTCTCGACGTTCTTCCGGTCTCCTTCGACGAGATAGAGGTCCGCGTCGAGGAGCAGGTTGTCCTTGAGCTGGCGGCGCTGATTCTGAAGCGCGGCCCGTCGCTCTTCCTGACTCGCCGCGAGCTCGGCCGCCTTGCTTCGGAAGAGACTGATCGGGAACTTCGTGATGAACTCTTCGCAGCGTACGATCAGCGCGTCGGCTTGAAGCTCCTCAACGGTCGGAGCCAGGTTGGCGAGCGGTGCGCCGTCTTTGTCGAGCTCGAACTTCTGACGCTGTCCTTCCTTTGTCGGAGCGGGCAAGCTCGACGCGCTTTCTGCGAGCGCGACGGAATCCTGATTGAGACCGTTCCACGCGACGAAGCTCCATGCCTGGTAGCCGAGGAATACCGCGGCGATAACACCGGCGATCGCGATGCGCCGACTGCGCGCGCGTTTCTTCGGGTCGATCGCGCCCACGTCCTTGAGGAGTCGTTTGCGGAGACCCGCGATCTCGGGAGTCATCTCGCCGATTCGATCGATCTTCTCGACGAGGTCGAGAGCCTTCTCCGAATCCGCTGCGTCGAGGTGGCGTGCGATCATCTCCTTCATCAAGGTCGCGGCCGCTTTCGTCTCGCCGAAGTCGATGTACGCGTTGACGAGCCGTCGCTGATACGGCAGCGGGTTCTCGACTTTCTGAAAGACGATCTTGTGCGACTTGACGGCGATCATCGGGTCGCCGGCCTGCTTCGCGCACTTCGTCTGGCGCGTGCAGAGCTCCGCGAGCTCCTTGTGATCACCCGCTCGCGCCAAGATCCCGACGAGCTTCTCGAAGGCGGCCCAGTCTTCCGGGTTCACGCGGAGCGCGTTGTGCAGAAGCTGCGCACCCTGCATGTGCTCGCCGCGAAGGATCTGCTCTTCGGCGGCTTCGAGGTAGACCCTCGTGGTCTTGTCGACGATCAGCGGCTCGCTCGGATTGAGCGAGAGCGCCTTGTGGTACGCCTTGATCGCCGCCGCGGGCTTCTTCATGCGGTAGAGCGCGTCACCGATGAAGTTGTACTGAACGACACACTCTTCGGTCTGCCCGAGCTTCTCGAGAATGACAGCGAGTCGCTCACGCGCCGAGAGCTGAT
Source organism: uncultured Planctomycetia bacterium (assembly GCA_964478085.1). Classification (GTDB taxonomy): domain Bacteria; phylum Planctomycetota; class UBA8108; order UBA8108; family UBA8108; genus CAYMLL01. Next base: position 6,124 of record CAYZGY010000373.1, on the reverse strand, counting down.
CGACCGAGTGCTTGACCGCGTTCTTGAAGTACGGCAGCAGCTCTTCGGCCTCCTTCTCGGTGAGGGCCGTGGTGCTGACGTCTTTGAGCTCCGGGATCTGCGTCTTCTTGAGGATCTCTTTCTCGAGACAGTCGACGACGAGATCGAGCGTGTGAATGTCGTAGAACGCGCACGCCCTCTTGAGCGAGCGTAGATCGCGCAAGCCGTCGACGAAGCTCAGCAAGCGTTGCAACGCGAAGTCGTGGGGGTGCGTCTGCTTGAACTGCATGCCGTCCGCCGTGACGACGAAGATCTCGTCGTCCGAAGGAAGGACGGTCCGGATGAGCTCGGTTCTTTCGAGGCGTGATCGGATCCCGACGATCAGCTCGTCCACCGAGATCGAAAGGCGTGCGGTCAGCCCGCCGCGATGGAGAAGCGACTCGGGGACTCGACTCTCCTGGAACGTGAACGAGTCGGTCGCCTCGAGCAGGATCTTCAGAATCTCTTCGTGGATATTCGCGCGAGCCACCTGGTCGACGGGCTCGGACGGATCGACGCGTCCCTGGTCGACCAAGATCTCGGGGAGGAGCGACTTGGTCAGCTCGCCGTTCGAGAGCATCGCCTCGAGCTCGTTCGGATTCACGACCTTGCCGAGAAGTCCCGAGTCCTCGAGGCTCCGGAGGTCGACGAACCCCGAGTACTCGCTCGCGCAGAGGAACACCTGGTCCTTCTCGAAGAATAGCTCGCGAAATCCGCTCGTCTTTCCGAGCACGAGCGTCCCGACGAGCTGCTTCTTCTGCTGCGTTTCGAGGAAGCTGAGTAGCTTCATGTCTCTCCGTACGCGAATCGCGTTGAATTCTCAGGGGCGTGATCGGGTCGAACCCGGATCCCAGGTATCCAACGAAGAATACGATCCGATTTGCGGGCGCGCAAAACGCCGAAGTTCCGAGAAGATCCCATGTTCCGTCTTTCGCTCCGCAAGGCGCGAGGTACAATGACGAGACCGTACGAAAGGTCAGAAGCAAGCCCGGAGGAGTGTCGTGATACGCTCTCGATCGACGATCTCGGATTCTCGGAACGGACGGCTCGGCTCTCTTCTCGGAGTCTCGAGCTTGGCCGTGCTGCTGCTTTCGTTCGCGATTGCCCCTTCCGGCGTCCACGCGTCCGAGGCCGCGCTGAAGAAGGCCGTTCTCGGTAAGCAGTTCGCGAGGGCGATGGAGGTTGTCACCGAGCTCGCGACGAAGGGCGACGCGAGGAGTTATCGCGCGATCGTCAAGATCGCCATCGGCGGCCACGATTACAGGCTCGACCGTCACGCCGGCGCGACGCTCGTGCGTGTGACCGACAGCTCGATTCGCAAGATCGTCTACGACGAGATCAAGAAGGGTAAGAGCTACCGTTCCAAGATCATCCTCCTCGCGGTGCTCGCGCGTTGGGCGGGGCCGCAGGGTAAGACCGATCCTGACGCGATGGAGGCGATCAATTTCGCTCTCAAGAACCCGCGCAAGGAGGTCATCTTCACCGCGCTCAAGTGGATTCGCGATCTCGGAAGTGTCGACGCGTCGACGCCGGCTCTCATCGACATTCTTGCGAGGCTCGAGCGCAAGCCACGTGGTCGGCTCTACAGTGATGTCCGCAAGACCCTGCAGTCGCTCAACGGCTACGAATTCGAGGTCTCGATCGATTGGAAGAACTACTGGAAGGGACGCGAGAAGGGATTCATCCCGAAGAAGAAGACGCCGAAGAGCAGCGGTAAGACTTACGTCGCCACGCGACCGAGCTTCTTCTCCGTGACGGTCGACTCGGACCGCATCCTCTTCGTCATCGATGTCTCCTCGAGCATGAACGAGCGCGACACGATCATCCTCGAGCCCGTCAAGCCGCCGAAGAAGAAGAACGGTCGCAAGGGCAAGACGGTCGTCGTCGACCCGAGCGAGGATCCGAACGGTGGAAAGACCGGGGTCTCGCAAGTGAAGTCGAAGCAAGTGACGCGACTCGAGCGCGTCAAGAAGGAGCTCATCGATACGATCGAGGGGCTGCCCCAACACACGCGCTTCAACATCATGAGCTTCAGCCACGAGATCGGCTTCTTCGAGCCGGGCGCAGCCCTCCAGACCGCGACCCCGAGCACGAAGGAGAAGGCGATCACCTGGGTGCGCAAGCTCCAAGCGAACGGCGCGACGCGTACCGACAAAGCGCTCCTCCAATCGTTCCTGGCCGCGGAGATCGACACGATCTACCTCCTGACCGACGGCGCCCCCAAGAACGAGCACAACCAACGCATCCCGTCCGCGACCGTCCTCGGTATCGCCAAGGGCGCGAACCGCTTCCGCAAGACGCGCATCCACACGATCGGCTTCTCGCAGGCCGGGAAGACGATGAAGGTCTTCTGTCGCGACCTCGCGAAGCAGAACGACGGCAAGTGCGTGTTGCTCAAATAGATCGAGCGATGTTCTTGAGGGGCCTTTCGGGAAGGCCCCTCTTGCGCACGCGAAGCCGCCTCAATTCGCCGCAACCAGCAGAAGGCTGAGGTGTAGCGGGCGTGTGGGGGAAGCGTAAGGAGAAGGGAGCCTGAGCCAGTGCCCGTTCCTACTCCGCTCCCTCGTCTCCCAGGAACTTGCGGAAGATAATGAGCGAAATCTTCCACCCGCCCACGAACAGCGCCGCCCAAAGCACGACCCAGATCGGCAAGCTCAGCACGTTGTACATCGCACGAGCCTTGCGCTCCTCCGCGCGACGTGACTGAACCTTCTCGCGGTTGAGGCCTTGTCGTGGCGGAGGCGCCGTGCCTTGCGCCGGTGGCGGTGGGGCGGCGCGCGAAGGCGCTTCCGCCTTGCCGGCTCCCATCGTCGCTGGATCCGGCAGGCTGTCCGCGGGGAGGACGTCGACGTCGAGATCCTCCTCGAAGTCGAGCTCGAGCTGATCGACCGCCGACGTGTTGGCGCTCGTGCTCGCGTTGCCGACGCTCACCGATCCCGTCGCCGGAGCGGTGCCGGAAGGCAGAGCGGTGAACGGTTCCCAGGGCAGTTGGTGCTCGTCGAGGACTTCGAGGATCTTGGCGCCATCGATGGGGCGATCGGCGGGGCTCTTCGCGAGCATCGAGGCGAGCAGGTCCGAGATCGCTTCGGGGATCGACGCTGCGAGCAGGTTTGCGGGCGCAGCGGGAAGGCTGCGATGGTTCTTGAGAGTCTCGCGAATGTCGGCGCTGCCATCGGTCGCTCCGCCCATCGGCGGCTTTCCCGTGACGAGTTGATAGCCGATCGCGCCGAGCGAGTAGGTCAAGCCGGCGGGCCAGCTCGACTCCTCGGGGACGTCACCCGCACAAAACTCGGGTGGCAGGTAGGGCGAGTAATGCGGCAGGTGAACGATCGAGCCCGCTCCAATCGCAGCGAGCGTCGGAATCTCGCAGCCGGCGAGGTACGCGGCGGGCACACCGTTCTCGGCCGAGGCCTTGATCTGCCGAAGGCTGAGCGGTGTCGCGAGGAGCGGGGACTGCGCTCGCTCGAGCGCGACCTCGGCGAGGCTTCGGAAGAGAGCGAGGCGCCAGCCGAGACCGGCCTCATGGATCTTCGCGAACGACTCTTCGAGAGTCGGCGCTTGCTGCGCCCGAAACACGGCGTACGTGCCGGCGCCTTCGTCGATCTCGAACGAGACGATCGGCTCGATCCGTTCGTGACGCACGCGTCCGGCGAGTTGGGCGGCACGTGCGATCGAACCGCCGTGCTCCTCGGGAGGCTTGCGGCCGGCGGCGAGGCGATCGACTCGAACCTCGCGATCGAGCACGGCCTGGTACGCGCGGTACACGAAGACGCCCTCCTCCTCCCAGAGACTCTCGAGAAGCTTCGCGCCTTCGACCTCGCCCGCGTCGGGCGGCAAGATCTCGTTCGGGTGGAAGGTCAGCAAGGTGTTGCCGACTTGGACGGGAAGTCCCTCCTCGAGGATCTTCCGTTCGACCTTCGCGCCTTCGACGAGCGTGCCGTTCGACGACTTGAGATCCTGGATCACCCAATTGCCGAACGCGAGCACGATGCGGGCATGTCGTCGCGACATGCGTCCGTCATCGAGGTGCACATCGGCGCTCTCGTCACGACCGAGGATCGTTGGTCGTTTGGACGAAAACACGGGGTACAACGAGCCCGGATTCTTCCCTTTTCGTTCGCGAAGGATGGCCATTGCGGTATTATACCGACAACCTCAGAAATACCGAAGGGAGGTGCCGTTGTCCGTTTCGGAAATCCGTTCTCGCGAGCTGGCTCTGCGATGTGCGGAATTGCTCGACGAGAAAAAGCTCGAAGATATCAAGATCTTCGACGTGAGCCGATCGATCCAGATCACGGACTATTTCGTGATCGCGAGCGGGCTCAACTCGCGGCATGTCCAGAACGTCAGCGGTTATCTCTCCAAGACTCTCCGCCAGGAGGGGATCGAGCGTACGGGGCAGGAAGGGTACCAGGACGGCAAGTGGATCCTGCTCGATTACGACGACGTGATCGTGCACCTCTTCCTCGTCGAGAATCGAAAATACTACGATCTCGAGCTCCTTTGGGGGGACTGCCCGAAGGTCCCGTGGACGCGCCGCGAGCGTGTGAGGGGCGAATCGGGAGTCGCTAACGAAAGTTAGGGATGAGCGCGGCAGAGACGCGCCAGTCCGAATGGCGCTTCGAGTCCGGCTCGGTCGACGAGACGTTCGAGATCGGACGCAAGCTCGGGAGCCTGTTGACGGACGGTGCGGTCGTCGGACTCGTCGGGGATCTCGGTGCCGGGAAGACGACCTTCACGAAGGGCCTCGTCTGCGGCGCGGGCTGTCGTGACCATCATCTCGTCAATAGCCCGACGTACGTCCTCGAGCAGATTTACCAGGGAGCTTGCGCGATCCATCACTACGACGCGTATCGACTCGGGAACGAGGAGGAGCTCCTCGCGCTCGGTCTCGAGGAGCGGCTTCGTGAGAACGCTCTTATCGTGATCGAATGGGCCGATCTCATCGATTCCGTCCTTCCCGAAACGCGCCTGCGTATCGAATTCGAACTCTCGGGCGAGTCTTCCCGGATCTTGACGATTACGGGAAGTGGTGAGGGTTGGAAAGACCGTCTCGATAGATTTTGACGGGCTCGGACAGTTGTGAGAGGAGTCGGAAGTGGCGGCAGGACGCCCTCGGCGGTCACCCCCCAAAAATCACACCGACGGTTCGCCGGATTCACGATCGCGTTGTAAATTCCTTGGGGAGCGGTTCTGGGCAGGTGGCTCAGGCCGGATCGTCTCCCGGGGGATTCTGGTTCGATGCCGCGAAAGAGTGACATTCGCCTCGGGCAGTTCTTGATTCAGCGCCAATGGTGCAGTCTGTCTCAAGTGGCTGCCGGACTCGAGGCGCAAAAGAACGCACAGGATCGGAACAAGCGTAAACGGCTCGGCCGGATTCTGATCGAGCAGGGGACGCTGACCGAGCTCAAGCTCGTCGAGGCGCTCGCCGAGCTTTCCGCTCTCGTTATGCGTTGTGAGAAGTGCGAATGGGAGGGGCGCGTCTCGAAGGTCGAATCTGGAACGATCCCCACGTGTGATCGTTGCGACGTGGCGCTCAAGATCTCGGATCGATCTCCGAGGCGCAAGAAGAAGCCGTCCAAGAGCTCAGCGACGCCGTCGTCTTCCGCGGGTGCTCTCGACAAGGAGAAGGCTGCGGACGAGCTCCCGACGATCGTCGCGACCGTCGATCCGGTCGAGGTCGAAGGCACGAGTTCGAGCAAGCTTTCGGGATCGAGCAGTACGGGCGGCAGCAGCCCGGGCGGAGGCGGCGCGAGCGGTGACCACTTCATCGGACGCGTGCTCGGCGGTTGTCGACTGACGGAGCAGATCGCTCGTGGCGGTATGGGCCTGATCTTCAAGGCCTGTCAGCTCAACCTGAACCGCACGGTCGCCGTGAAGATCCTCTCCGAGGATCTCTCGCGTGATAACAACTTCGTCGAGCGATTCGTCGAGGAAGCCCGGTCCGCTGCACAGCTGAACCACCACAACATCGTTCATATCAACGATGTCGGTGAGCAGGACGGCATCTTCTACTTCACGATGGAGTATGTCGACGGAGAGAACCTCAAGTCGGTCCTGCAGCGTAAGACCGTCCTCACCGTCGAACGCTCCCTCGCCCTCGCCC
>CAYZGY010000372.1:0-7755 GCA_964478085.1 uncultured Planctomycetia bacterium | reverse complement strand
GTGCTGCTCGACAGAACGGCAGCGAGCACGAAACGGCAGCGAGCACGAAACTCATCGAGACGATTCGCTTCGACACCAAAACCCCTCCACAGAACTGATCGGTGTGGTGTCCCCTACTCGAAAAGCTCGAGCACGCGCGTCTCTCCTCGAGTCGCGATCTCGTCTCGAATCTTTCGGACAAAATCATCGAGAGCCGTCGCGCCGAGGTTCTTTTGCATGCCTCGCGCACGCACGCTGACCTCACGCCCCTCGGCGTCGCGTGGTCCGACCACCAGAAGGTACGGGACCTTCTCGTCGGCGCCAACCTTGATCTTCGCTTGGACGCGCTCGTCGGACGTGTCGAGTTCCGCGCGGACGCCGGCGTCTCGAAGAGCACCCAGCACCTCCGTCGCGTACTCGTTCGACTTGTCGCTGATCGGCAAGACTCGAACCTGCTCCGGCGCGAGCCACGTCGGGAACGCACCCGCGAAGTGCTCGATGAGGACTCCGCAGAAACGCTCCATCGATCCGAACGGCGCACGGTGGATCATCACGGGCCGGTGCTTCTCGTTGTCGGCGCCGATGTAGCTGAGATCGAAACGCTCGGGCAGGTTGTAGTCGACCTGCACCGTACCGAGCTGCCACTCACGGCCGATCACGTCGCGCACGACGAAGTCGATCTTCGGGCCGTAGAACGCCGCCTCGCCCGCTTCCTCGCTGAACGGCACGCCGAGCGTCTTCGCCGCGTTGCGGCACGCTTCCTCGGCCTTGTCCCAATTCGCTGGATCGCCCGTGTACTTCGACGAATCGGGATCCCGCAGACCGACGCGGACGCGGTAGTCCTCCATGCCGAGGGTGTTGAAGATGATCTTGACGAGTGAAAGACATCCCACGATCTCGTCGGCGACCTGCTCCTCCGTGCAGAAGAGGTGCGCGTCGTCCTGCGTGAAGCCACGCACCCGCGTCATGCCGGAGATTTCGCCCGACTGCTCCCAGCGATAGACCGTCCCGAACTCCGCGAGACGCACGGGAAGATCGCGATACGAACGCGGCTCGCTCCCGAAGATCTTGATGTGGTGCGGGCAGTTCATCGGCTTGAGCATGTAGCCGTTGATCTCGCCCGAGTTGAGACGGTTCGAGAGCTCGGAACAACCGCAGTCCTCCTCGGCGAGCATCTTCATCGTGTCGGGCTCGACGATCGGCGGGTACTGCGAATCCTGGTAGTACGGGAAGTGTCCCGACGTGCGGTAGAGGTCGAGCTTTCCGATGTGAGGCGTGAAGACCTGCGAGTAGCCCTGCTTCGTCAGCTCCTCGGTGATGAAAGCCTGCAGCTCGTGACGCACCTGCGCGCCCTTCGGCGTCCACAGGATGAGCCCGGAGCCGACCATCTCATCGATGTGGAAGAGGCGCAGGTTCTTTCCGATGATGCGGTGATCGCGCTTCTTCGCCTCCTCGAGCTGCTGGAGATGCTTGTTGAGCTCCTTCTTCGTCGAGAACGCCGTGCCGTAGACGCGCGTCAAGCGATCGGAGCTCTCGTCGCCGTGCCAGTAGGATGACGCGAGCGACATCACCTTGAAGCCGCCGATACGCCCCGTCGACGGTACGTGGGGACCGCGGCAGAGGTCTTCCCAGTTCTTGCCGGGCTCACCCGTCGCGTAAAACGACAACGCGATGTCGCTGTCGCCGGCATTCTTCCCGGCTTCGACCGCGCGTTCGGCGTTGTCGACCTTGTACTTGTTGTCCTCGCCGGCGAGCTTCGCCATGCCCTCCTCGACGTTCATCTCGTAACGCGTGAAGGGCCGGTCCTCCTTGATGATCGCGGCCATCTCCTTCTCGATCGCCTCGAAGTCGTTCGCCGAGAGCGGGCGATCCTCGGGGACGGCGATGTCGTAGTAGAAGCCCGTCTCGAGCGGTGGACCGTAGACGAGCCGGATGCCCGGGACGACGCGCTCGATCGCCTCGGCCATGACGTGCGCGCACGAGTGGCGCAGCAGCATCAGCGCGTCTGTGTCGGCCGTCTTCTCTCGCGTCTGCGCCGTGACGATGCTGAGCTCGCAATCCGTGTCGATCGTCGTCGACAGGTCGCCGAGCTCTCCGTTGATCTTGCAACCGAGCGCGGCCTGAGCAAGGCGCGCACCGATGCTCTCCGCGACCTCGTAGGCCGTCACGGGAGCATCGAAAGACTTTACGGAACCGTCGGGAAGCGTGACCTGGGGCATGATGTGTCGAGAGTGGAGCCACATGTTGCGACGCGCGGCGCTGGCCGCGAGCCGGAGATCCGGGCAAAAGAACCACGTATTACTAGCGCTTCGCGGTAGTATTTCCACCCGTTTATCGGCCGCTCGGCCGAAAATCCTCAGTCCGACTGCGCGTTCGTGTCCGAGAGCCCCATGTCGAAACCCAAAGTCCTGCTCGACGTCCCGCTTCCCGACTACCTCGAGGAGCTCGTCTCGCCCCATTGCGACTTCGTGCCGTGGTCCCTGCTCGACCAGACGGACGAGTCGAGCGTTGCGGAGATCCGGGCCGTATCCGGTGTGTACACCTACGGACACCCGCTGGTCGACGGCGCGATGCTCGACCGTCTCGAAGCGATACGGGTCGTGAGCAATTTCGGAGTCGGAGTCGATCACATCCGCCTCGCGGACGCAGCCGAGCGTGGCATCCCTGTCGGCAACACACCAGGGGCTGTGGACGGCGCGACGGCCGATATGGCTTGGGCGTTGATGCTCGGAGCGGGCCGCAACCTCGTCGTGGGAGACCGATTCGCTCGTGGGCCCGACTTCACCTCGTACGATGCGAGCGACCTGCCCGGCTGGGAGATCCACGGAAGCACCCTCGGCATCGTCGGCATGGGACGCGTCGGATCGCAAGTCGCCCGTCGCGCCCACGGCTTCGACATGCGGGTCCTCTACCACAACCGCCGACAGAAGAGCGCCGAGGAGGAATCGGAGCTCGGCGTCGAGTACGCCTCGCTCGAGATGCTCCTCGCCGAATCGCACTTCGTCGTCCTCTGCGTCCCGATGACGGACGAGACGCGCCATCTCATCGGAGAAGCCGAGCTGCGTGCGATGCGCTCCGACGCGATCCTCATCAACGTCGCTCGGGGCGGCGTCGTCGACCACGGTGCGCTTCTGCGAGCCCTGACCGAGCGCTGGATCGCCGTCGGCGCGATCGACGTGACCGAGCCGGAGCCGCTACCGCGGGATCATCCGCTCCTCGGGGTCGAGAACCTCGTCCTCACGCCCCACCTCGGCAGCGCGACGATCCGCACGCGCCGGCGCATGGGCGAGATGGCCGCCGCGAACCTCATCGCCGGACTGGAAGGACGCCCACTTCCGCACCCCGTCGAGGCTTCCCTCTGATAGAATATCGGTCTTTGCGAGGAACCCCGCCGACAGCGTCACGACGCCTCACTTCAGGAAGGCACGTCGAATGACGACATCGTTATCGTTCCATTCACCTCGCACCTGAAACTGACACACGGTCCTCGATCTTCATGGCCACAAAAACGGGCCCCCGGTCCCGCTCCGGTCTCGCCCCCGAAACCATCGACCGCATTCTCGACGCTCGCCACGCCGACCCGTTTTCGGTTCTCGGCCCTCATCCCTTCGATGAGAAGGGCGAGATCCGACTCGCGATCCGCGTCTACGCGCCCGCCGCGAAAAGCGTGTCGATCCTCCCCCATGATCTTGCAAGACACGATGCGGAGGCAAACCCGGTCCCGACGGTCCAGCTCCACCCCGAGGGCTTCTTCGAGGGTGTCGTCGGACCGGTCGGCGAGGACTTTCGCTACCGACTTCGCGTCGAAAGGCACGACGGTCACACTTGGGACTGCGAGGACACGTACCGCTTCGGGCGCGTCCTGACCGACTACGACCTCTACCTCCTCGGCGAAGGCTCGCACTACCGCAACTACGAGAAGCTCGGCTCGCACCTGATGACGGTCGACGGCGTCGCGGGCTGTCATTTCGCGGTCTGGGCACCGAATGCCGATCGCATCAGCGTCGTCGGCGCGTTCAACGACTGGGACGGTCGCCGCACCGTGCTGCGCAATCTCGGCGCGAGCGGCATCTGGGAGGTCTTCGTCCCGAACGTCGCCGAGGGTGACCTCTACAAGTTCGAGATTCGAGCCCGTGACGGGCGGCTCCTCGTCAAGAGCGACCCGTACGCGTTCCGCTCGCAGAATCGTCCCGAGACCGCCTCGATCGTCCACGAGCTCGGCCAGTACGACTGGAACGACGGCGAGTGGATGGCGACCGGCCGAAACGAGCGAAACGCGCTCGCGGCGCCGCACTCCGTCTACGAGGTTCACCTCGGGTCGTGGATGCGCGGCGACGACGACCGCACGCTCTCCTACACGGAGCTCGCCGAGCGCCTCGTGCCGTACGTGAAGGATCTCGGCTTCACGCACATCGAGATTCTGCCGATCCAGGAGCACCCCTTCGACGGATCCTGGGGCTACCAGTGCCTCGGCTACTTCTCGCCGACGAGCCGCTTCGGGCCCCCCGCGGATTTCGCGGCCTTCGTCGACGCGTGCCACCAGGAGAACATCGGTGTCATCCTCGACTGGGTCCCCGCGCACTTCCCGCGCGACGAGCACGGCCTGCGCGAGTTCGACGGATCGTGCCTCTACGAGCACGCCGATCCACGCCAAGGCGAGCACAAGGACTGGGGGACGCTGATCTTCAACTTCGGGCGCAACGAGGTGCGCAACTTCCTTCTCGGAAGCGCGCTCTTCTGGCTCGAGCAATACCACCTCGACGGCATCCGCGTCGATGCCGTCGCGTCGATGCTCTACAACGACTACTCGCGCGAGGAAGGCGAGTGGGTTCCGAACCAGTACGGCGGTCGTGAGAACCTCGAGGCGATCGAGTTCCTCAAGCGTCTCAATGAGCTCTGTCACGAGCACCACCCCGGCGTCCTGACGATCGCGGAAGAGTCGACGTCGTGGCCGGGCGTCTCGAAGCCGACCTACCTCGGCGGCCTCGGATTCAGCCTCAAGTGGAACATGGGCTGGATGAACGACATTCTGAGCTACGTCGAGAAGGATCCCGTCCACAGAAAGTACCACCACCAACACCTGACGTTCGGGCTGCTCTACGCGTTCAGCGAGAACTTCATGCTGCCGCTCTCGCACGACGAGGTCGTCCACGGCAAGCGGAGCCTCCTCGACAAGATGCCCGGCGACGGCTGGCAGAAATTCGCCAATCTCCGACTCCTGCTCGGCTTCCAGTTCGTCCATCCCGGAAAGAAGCTGCTCTTCATGGGCGGCGAGTTCGGACAGGGGCGTGAGTGGAACTTCGACCAGAGCCTCGACTGGCACCTCCTCGAGATCGACGCGCACCGTGGCGTGCAGAACTTCATCCGCGATCTCAACGGTGTCTACACGGACGAGCCCGCGCTTCACGAGCTCGACTTCGACTGGAAGGGCTTCGAGTGGGTCGACTGCCACGACGCCGACGCGAGCACCGTCGCGTTCGTCCGTCGGGGCACGGAGCCGGATCAGGAGATCGTCGCGGTGTGCAACTTCACGCCCGTCGTGCGCGAAGGATACCGCCTCGGCGTCCCGGGCCCCGGTTACTACCGCGAGATTCTCAACTCCGATTCGGAGTACTACGGGGGTAGCAACGTCGGAAACTCGGGCGGGGTCGATGCGGAGCAGCACGCAGCGCACGGACGGCCTTGGTCGGTGCAGATCAATCTCCCGCCACTGGCGATCGTCGTCCTGAAGCGATAGCCGGCGACGAACCCTTACGAGCCCCGACTTTCCGTTGGGAATCTCCCCTCGAAGCGCGACAATGATGGCGTCAGGGCGGCTCAGATGGTCGTCCGAGCTTCACCGGTTCGAATTGGGGATATCAGTCGTGCTTCACGCTCGTGCTCGCACGCGAGAGTTCAGTCTCGCCGTCGCCGTCTTCACGCTCGTCGCACTCTGTCTCACCGTCTTCCACGTCCGTCCGATCGAAGCGCACGACGCACACGCCGGAAACGGCAACGCGCCGCTCGAGCTCTTCGATCACGACACGATCCGCATCAGCCAAGCGGACTCGAAGCGCAGGTCCGGCAGGAAGGGTTCGAGCAAGAAGGGATCGAGCAAGAAGGGCTCGAAGAAAGATGACGACAAGACGGCCGAGGCGAACGACGCTCCCGAGTTCGACCGCGTGGTGCTGAAGCTCGGCCCGCGCGCCTCGAAGCACTCCGGACGCATCATCGACATCACGAAGACCTCGATCGTCATGGAGTCGTGGCGCGGCCGGCACTCGATTCCCCGCCCCGCCGTCAATGACATTCAGCGCATCGCCGACGAGAAGGCGATCGGCGTCTTCAACAAGTTCCGCAAGAAGGCGAAGGACAAGAAGCGCTGGAAAAAGCTGCTCGACTTCGCTCGCAAGAACGAGCTACGCCCCGAAGAGCGCGAGTGCCACCGAGAGCTTCTCAAGTTCGGCCCGGAAAACGAAGAGCACCTCGCCGGCATCGGCAAGCGCCTTTACAAGGGCAAGTGGATCGACGAGTCACAGGTGCTCAAGCTGCTTCGCGGCGGTTACAAGATCGAAGGCAACGAGCTCGTTCGCGACGCGTCACGGAGCAATACCGAGAGCGACGACGACGGCGACGGAAGCAAGTCCAAGAAGAAGTCGACGAAGAAACGGCGCAACCCGAAGGACATCAAGGCTCTCGATCATGTCGGGGAGGCCATCGTCCACCGAAACGCCCACTCACTCTGGATGCTTCTCGCGCGCAGCGCGGTCATGGCACTCCCGGAAGCGAGAGAGCGTCTCAATCTCGCGTCCTGCGAGGAGTTCATCGAACGCCTCGAGAAGCTCGGCGATTACTCGTTTCGGATGGGGAGCTTCCTCGACGAGGTCGGCGCGCCCATCGATTGGGTCGAGACGAACAAGGTGAAGGTGAAGAAGTTCCTCGAGAAGCACGGCGAGGACGCGATCCACCTCAAGACGAAGTACTACCACGTCCTCTCGACGATGGATCCCAAGATGACGCGCGAGTTCGGCCAGAAGATGGACCTGGTGACGAAGTACGTCTACCAGAAAATCTTCGAGTTCGAGGAAAAGATCCCGTACCGTTACGTCGTCCGCATCTACGCGAATCAGCGCGAGTACAACAAGAACGGTGGCCCGCCGATGGCTGGCGCGCACTACGAGCCCTACTCGAAGGAGCTGGTCGGATACCCGAAGAAGGGCGACGAGACTTGGGGCCTCGACACCTTCAAGAGCCTCTTTCACGAAGGCTGGCACCAGTACTTCGACTTCTACATCCCGAACGCTCCTCGCTGGTTCGACGAGGGCTTCGCCGAGATCGCCTCACCCGTGACGTTCAAGGGAGGCAAGGCGAAGATGAACGCGTTCAACCCTGGTCGTCACCAGTACCTCCTGCGGGTGAAGCAGGTCAACAAGCTCATTCCGCTCGACGAGCTGATCCGCATGAGCCACCAGGAGTTCTACCAACCCAACGTGGTGGGAATCTCCTACGCGCAAGCGTGGTCGTTCATCTACTTCCTGACGAACTTCAAGCACAAGAACGCAAAGACCCAGAAGAGAATCCGCAGCTTCTACAAAGACTACTTCTGGGAGCTCCACCGAGGGACCGACCCGGTGAAGGCGTGCGACATCGTCTTCAAGGACGTGAAATTCCACGCGCTCGAGCGCGCCTGGCGCGATTCGATCGCTCATCAAAAATAAGCGGGCGTTCGCGGTAAAAGATAAGCCGGCGTTCGCGGTCACACATCAGCAGTGCAACGGCGTGGCAGACTAGCAGGGC
>CAYZGY010000371.1:0-7769 GCA_964478085.1 uncultured Planctomycetia bacterium | reverse complement strand
CGAATCGCGGCGACCCGCCGCGACACATGAAACGCGACACATGAAAGAAGCGCCGACCCGGAGAAACCGGATCGGCGCTTCTTTCATGTTCAGTTGGAAGACCGCGGGTCGGGGCGACCGCGGTGTTAGAGGTTCATTCCGCCCATGTTGAGGGCCAGACGGGCGGCGTCGGTCATCAGCTGTGGGGTCCAGGGGGGGTCGAAGACCAGGTCAACGTCGCATTGGGTGATGCCGTCGATGGATTGCATCTTGGCTTGGACCTCGCCGGGGAGAGTTCCCGCGACCGGGCACATCGGCGAGGTGAGGGTCATGCGGATCCAGGCTTTGCCGGTCTCGTCGAAGGAGAATTCGTAGATGAGGCCGAGCTCGTAGATGTCGACCGGGATCTCGGGGTCGTAGATCGTTCGGAGCTGGGTGACCATCTCGAGCTCGAGCGGAGCGAGCTCGCTCTCGTCGACTCGAAGCACTGCGGCGTAAGGCTCGGGGTACTTGGGCGCTTCGGACTTCTTCTCAGCGTCTTCGTTTCCCTCCGCGTTCTCGGCGTCTGAGCTCTTGGCTTCTTCGGGAGCGTCGGGGGTCGTGGATTCGTCTTTCGACATCAGTCTCGTTCCTGTCGATCGGTCGATCGAGTCGTAGTCCTATTCCGTCGTGACGGCCTCGTCGCCGCCATCTCCGTCGAGCGCGCTTCCGAGCGTGTGCCAGACGAGGCTCGCGCACTTGATGCGGTTCGGGTATTCGCAGACGCCCGAAAAGACCGCGAGCTTGCCGAGCTTGTCGGCGTCGGGCGGCGTGCCCGGTTCGGCCGTCAGCATGCCGTGGAAGGTCGCGAGGAGATCGTCGACCTCCGCGCGGGTCTTCCCCTGGATCGCCTCGGTGAGCATCGAGGCCGAAGCCGTCGAGATCGCGCAGCCCTTGCCTTGAAAGCTGACGTCCTCGACGACATCGTTCTCGTATTTGAGGTAGAGCGTCACCTGATCGCCGCAGAGCGGATTGAAACCCTCCGCCTCGCGGTTCGCGCCCTCGAGAACCTTGAAGTTCCGCGGCGTTCGGCCGTGGTCGAGGATCATCTCTTGGTAGAGCTCTCTCAGGTCGGACATGCGCCGAAGATCTCCTCCACTTTCTTGAGCGCGCGCACGAGCGCGTCGACGTCTTCGCGAGTGTTGTAGACCGCGAAGGAAGCACGCACCGTCGCGGCGACGTCGTAACGCTGCATCACCGGTTGCGCGCAGTGGTGACCTGCACGCACGGCGACGCCTTCCTGATCGAGGATCGTGCCGACGTCGTGAGGGTGCGCATTCTCGACGACGAAGGAGAGAATGCCAGCTTTCTTCTCCGCCGTTCCGATGACGCGAATGTTGTCGCCGAAGACCGAGAGTGCCTCGGTCGCGTACTCGAGCAGCTCGTGCTCGTACGCCGCGATGTTCTCGATGCCGACCGACTCGACCCACTCGATCGCGGCGCCGAGCCCGATCGAGCCGACGATGTTCGGCGTGCCGGCCTCGAAGCGGTGAGGCACTTTGTGGAACTTCGTGTCCTCGAAGGTGACGCGCGTGATCATCTCGCCGCCGCCCTGATAAGGCTGCATCGACTCGAGGACCTCCGCCTTGCCGTAGAGCGCACCGATACCCGTCGGGCCGTAAAGCTTGTGCCCGGAGATCGCGTAGAAGTCGCAGTCGAGTGCCTGAACGTCGACGGCCTCGTGGCCGGCGGCCTGCGCTCCGTCGAGAAAGACCGGAACGCCTCGGCTGTGCGCCCGCTCGACAACCTCCTTGACCGGATTGATCGTCCCGAGAGAGTTCGAGACGTGCACGAGCGAGACGAACTTCGTCTTCTCCGTGATCGCCTCCTCGAACGCGGCGAGGTCGAGCTCGCCCGCGTCGTTGAACGGCACGGGCTTGAGCACCGCGCCGGTCTCTTCGAGGATGAGCTGCCACGGAACGATGTTCGAGTGATGCTCCATGCCGCTGATGACGATCTCGTCACCCGGCGAGAGTCTCGGACGCACGAAGCTGTGTGCGACGAGATTGACCGCCTCGGTCGTTCCGCGCACGAAGACGATGTCTTTCGCGTCCGGAGCGTTCAGAAAGCGACGGACGGACTCGCGCGCCTTCTCGTAGGCATCGGTCGCTCGCTGACTGAGCGTGTGGACGCCGCGGTGGATATTCGAGTTGTATCGCTCGTAGTAATCGACGATCGCGTCGATGACGGCGCGTGGCTTCTGCGTCGTCGCGGCGCTGTCGAGGTAGACGAGCGGGTTCCCGTTGACCTCCTGATCGAGGATCGGAAACTGGCCTCGGATGTCATTCGGATTCAGAGGAGCGGCCATCACGGCACTCCTTTCGTTTCTCTCAACGCGACTCCTCGAGGAGCCGGCTCTTCGGAAGCTTATCGAACAGCATCCCCTCGATGACCGCCTTGAGAGGCTCGATGTCGACGTGCTCGACGATGTCGCTCGCGAAAGCGTACGTCAGGAGATCTCGCGCAGACTCGTGGTCGATGCCTCGCGAACGCAGGTAGAAGACGCCCTCCTCATCGATCTGACCGATCGTGGCGCCATGCGTACACTTGACGTCGTCCGCGTAAATCTCGAGCTCGGGCTTCGCGTCCATCACCGCGGTGTCCGCGAGGAGGAGGCTCTGATTGGTCTGCTTCGCGTCGGTCTTCTGGGCATCCTCGGCGACGTAGATCTTGCCATTGAAGACGCCGTGCGCCTTGCCATCGAGGACGGCCTTGTAGACCTCCCAGCTGTTGCAGTTTGGCTTGGCGTGAACGATGCACGTGTGATTGTCGATGTGCTGCGATCCCCCACCGACGACGAGGCCGTTGAGCGTCGACTCGATCCCTTCGCCGTCGAGGTTCGCAGAGATGTCGTTGCGGACGAGCGCCCCGCCGAACGAGAACGAGTTCGAGACGAAGCGACTGTTCGCGGCCTGACGCACGGCGATCGAGGCGATGTGGTACGCCTTCTCGCTCGAGCGTTCGAGCTTCTGGTGGCGAACGCGGGCATTTTCTGCGACGAAAACTTCCGTCACCACGTTGTCGAGGTGGACGCCTTCTACATCGACCGAGGCGTAGTCTTCGATAATCTGAACGTCCGAGCTCGTCTCCGCGACGATGAGCACGCGCGCGTGCGCCATCGATGGCGCGGAACCCTTCGATGCGACGAAACGCAGGAGGATCGGCTTCTCGACAACCGTGTTCTTCGCAACGGAGATAAACGCTCCGTCCTGCGCGAGCGCCGTGTTGAGCGCGACGAAGGAGCGATCGTCGTAAGGCGCCTCACTCGAGAGGAACGACTCGAGCTCGCCGCGTCGCGAGGAGATCGCGCTTGCGAAGCTCTCGACGACGACGCCCTCGGGGAGCGTCTCGTTCGCGAGCGACGAGAGATCGGCGCGGTAATGCCCGTCGACGAAGACGAGAGAGATCGCGTCGAGCCCTTCGATTCCGGAGGCCCTCAGATCATCGGCCGAGACGCCCGATCCGTCGCGGGATTCAAACGCGACGTTCTTGAGCGGCTGGACGTTGGTGTACTTCCACTCCTCGTCCCGGCGCGTCGGGAGGCCGAGCGACGAAAAGCGGCTCATCGCATCGCGTCGCTTCTCGAGAAACCACGAGGAGCCGTTTTGCGACCAAGCGGTTTCGAGTTCGGAGAAACGAGCCGTGAAGGCCTCGGGAACGGAGACTGTGTTCTTTTCTTGGACTGCGCTCATCGTTAGCCCGCCGATCCGATCGCCTCTTCTTCGACCCAGCTGTAGCCCTTCTCCTCGAGTTCGAGCGCGAGCTCCTTGCCCCCCGACCTGATCACCTTGCCGTCGTGCAGCACGTGGACGAAGTCGGGGACGATGTACTCGAGGAGACGCTGGTAGTGCGTAATCACGACGAACGAACGATCAGTCCCGCGCAGCGCGTTGACGCCGCTCGCGACGATGCGGAGGGCATCGATATCGAGGCCCGAGTCGGTCTCGTCGAGGATGCCGAGCGTCGGCTCGAGGACCGCCATTTGGAAGATCTCGTTGCGCTTCTTCTCGCCGCCGGAGAAGCCCTCGTTGACGGGTCGGTCAATGAGCTTGTCACCGATCTCGACGAGCTTCGCCTTCTCCTTGACGAGCTCGAGAAAGTCGAACGCGTCAATTTCCTTCTCGCCGCGATACTTGCGGATCGAATTGAGCGCCGAACGCAGGAAGTAGGTGTTGTTGACGCCCGGAATCTCTACCGGGTACTGGAACGCGAGAAAGATCCCCTCGCAGGCACGCTCTTCGGGCTCGAGCTCGAAGAGGTCCTTTCCTTGATACGTGACCTCTCCTTCGGTGACCTCGTAGGCCTCGTGGCCCGCGAGCACCTTGCCGAGCGTGCTCTTTCCCGAGCCGTTCGGCCCCATGATCGCGTGGACCTCGCCGGGTCCGACGTTGAGGTTGATCCCCTTGAGGATCGGCGTGTCTTCGACAGTGGCGTGGAGATTCTTGATCTCGAGCATCGGATGCTTCGCTTCTGCTTTGGCGGTTTGCTTGGTGCTTGTTACGATTCGAATTTTTAGGACTAACCCACACTACCTTCGAGGCTGACGCTGAGCAGCTTCTGCGCCTCGACGGCGAACTCCATCGGCAGCTCGCGGAAGACTTCCTTGCAGAAGCCGTTGACGATCATCGAGACGGCGTCTTCCGTATCGATGCCGCGCGAGCGCAGGTAGAAGATCTGATCTTCCCCGATCTTCGAGGTCGACGCTTCGTGCTCGACTTGCGCGGTCGGGTTCGCGACCTCGATGTACGGGAAGGTGTGCGCGCCGCAGCGATCGCCGATGAGCATCGAGTCACACTGCGAGTAGTTACGCGCGCCTGTCGCGCCCTTGTTGACCTTGACGAGGCCGCGGTAGGAGTTTTGGCCGCGTCCCGCCGAGATTCCCTTCGAGACGATCGTCGACTTCGTGTTCTTTCCGATGTGGACCATCTTCGTACCCGTGTCGGCTTGCTGAAAGTTGTTCGTCAGCGCGACCGAGTAGAACTCGCCGATCGAGTCGTCTCCTTGGAGGATGCAGCTCGGGTACTTCCACGTGACCGCGGAGCCGGTCTCGACTTGCGTCCACGAGATCTTCGCGCGATCACCCCGACAAGCGCCGCGCTTCGTCACGAAGTTGTAGATGCCGCCCTTGCCCTCCTTGTCGCCCGGGTACCAGTTCTGCACCGTCGAGTACTTGATCTCGGCGTCTTCCATCGCGACGAGCTCGACGACGGCCGCCTGGAGCTGGTTCTCGTCGCGCATCGGAGCGGTACAACCTTCGAGGTAGCTCACGTACGCGCCTTCATCGGCGATGAGCAGCGTACGCTCGAACTGTCCCGTGTTCGCCGCGTTGATGCGGAAGTACGTCGACAGCTCCATCGGGCAGCGGACTCCCTTCGGCACGTAGCAGAACGAGCCGTCGGAGAATACCGCGGAATTGAGCGTCGCGTAAAAGTTGTCTTTCACGGGGACGACCGAGCCGAGGTACTTGCGCACCAGCTCCGGATGCTCCTTCACCGCCTCGGAGAACGAGCAAAAGATGATGCCGAGCTCGGCGAGCTTGTCCTGAAAGGTCGTCGCGACGGAGACCGAATCGAAGACCGCGTCGACGGCGACACCCGTGAGGCGCTTCTGCTCATCGAGCGGGATACCGAGCTTCTCGAAAGTCTCGAGCAGCTCCGGGTCGACCTCGTCGAGGCTGTCGAGCTTCTTCTTCGGCTTCGGCGCCGAGTAGTAGATCAGATCCTGGAAATCGACCTGGTTGTACTTCACGTGCGGCCAGGTCGGCTCGGTCAAGGTCTGCCAGTGGCGGAAGGCATCGAGGCGCCATTCGGTGAGCCAATCGGGCTCCTCCTTGATCGCGGAGATCTTCCGGATGATGTCCTCGTTGAGACCGGGCGGTACGGTGTCGCTCTCGATGTCCGTGACGAAGCCGTACTTGTACTCGCGGTCGGTGAACTCGTTGAGTTGATCGGTGGAGCTCGACATTAGGAATTAGAGTTCGCTGGTGGCTGTCGGGCTCGGCGAAAGGACGCCGATGTCCGCAGCGTGGACTTGAATCGATTGCAGCATGCTTTGTTCACCCCGGGCGAGCTCGGCGAGCGAGACCCGGGTGAGAACCGCGTCGACGACGTTTTGGAGGCCGGACCAGAGCGATCGGACCGAGCAGTCGTCCGTATGAACGCAGGACGTGCCTTCGCCCGCGAATCGATCGCAGGTGTTCGGCTCGTAGATCGTCCCACCGAGAGCGGCGAGAATTTCCGCGACGCTCATCTCATCCGGCGATCGCGTCAGACGGTAACCGCCCTTGCGCCCACGGACGCTCTCGAGCAAGCCGGCCTTACCGAGGATGCGGAACAGCTTGCCGACGTACTGGACGGAGATGCTCTCGCTCTCGGCGATCTCGCCGACGGACATCTCCGAGGTGGCCCCTTCCACGGCTTCGAGTGCCCGACTCGACTCGTGGGAGCGCGCGAGGTGGAGAAGGCAACGGAGCCCGTACTCTTCTTGCGCCGTAAACTTCATGGTTTCAAGGGCTTAAGGTGCTCGGTAGAACGATCCGGAGGAGCGCCGACGGAGGAAACTACTACGGAAGTGTAGTTGTTTTCAAGCGAATTGCTACTGTTTTGTAGAGGTTTCATAAACAACTGATTTGCAAGGTCTTGCAAACATCCGGGAAGGTCGAGTAGGCTGCGCGTGAGGGAATGAGAAGAAGCGAAGAAAGAGACTGCCCGTGACCCAGCTCGAAGCGAGAAGCTGCCCGAAGCTCCCGGACGCACCGCGTGTCCTGATCTACACCGACGGGGGCTGTAGCCCCAATCCCGGCCCGGGCGGCTGGGCTGCTCTCGGGGGATTCCCAGCTCGAGATCGCCGGGCCGGATCCCGACACGACCAACAACCGCATGGAGATCACCGCAGCCCTGCAGGGCCTTCGTGCGCTCCACGAGCCCTCGCGCGTGACGCTCGTGACGGACAGCGAGTACCTCTACAACTCGATGACGAACTGGATCTCGGGCTGGTCGAAGAAGGGGTTCGTTCGAAAGCCGAAGCCACTCAAGAACGTCGATCTCTTCCGAGAGCTCGCTGCCGAGGCGCTGAGACACGAGTGCTACTGGCACTGGACGAGGGCACACGTCGGAACGCTGCTCAACGAGCGCTGCGACGAGCTCGTCGGCATCGCGCGCGAAACGCGCCTCGAGGATGACAAACAACTCGCGCACTGCGAACGCGGCCCGATCGTGCCTGGGGCACCCTCGGTCGACGAGATTCCTACAAAGCCGACGGCGAAGATCTGGGTGTAATTCCCCAGCCCCCCTATCGAGCTGGCGGTCTCGAGCTGGCGGTCTCGAGCTGGCGGTCTCGAGCTGGCGGTCTCGAGCTTCATTCGCGCGCACGTGCATGGGACAATCGCGGCATGAAGCTCGCACGACACATCGCCCTCTTCATCGCGGTCATCCCGACCGCCACGTTCGCTCAAACCGACGTAGAGGTCGTCTTCCGCGTCAACATGAACGTGCAGATGGACCTCGGCCGTTTCGACCCGGACACCCAGCTCGTGGTCGTTCGAGGGACGATGAATGCGTGGGGCTGCTCCGTCGAGATGCGGGAGTCGGACGACCTTGATGGAGTTTGGGAGCTCGAGATCCAGATGCCAGCCCACGCGATCGGCACGGGCGAGTTCAAGTTCAACATCAACTGTGCGCAGGGTGCGCAAGGTCGTTGGGAAGACTCGATCGGCAATCGTCTCTACACGGTCACGGGAAACGAGCCTGATG
>CAYZGY010000370.1:0-7780 GCA_964478085.1 uncultured Planctomycetia bacterium | reverse complement strand
CGACCTCGTCCTCCTCATCGTCGTCCCGACCGGGCGACCCACCGATCTCTCGACTCGGAACCCACAACGTGTCGCTCGCGGGGGCATCCCACGGCGCCGACTCGTCGGCGAGCACGAGCGAATGACCGCCCCCGTCCGTCTCGAGGTGCCACGCGTCGTCGAAGTCGGCGGCGTGGAGAACCTCGCCGAGCCGTCCCAGGAGCTGAATCTCCTCACCGCCATCATTGAGCCGACCGAGAAACTGACCGGCGATCGCGATACGTGCCCCATCGTATCGTTCGAGGAACCCGTTCAGATTCTCGACGACCACGACGTGCTCACCCGGCTCGAGTCGGAGGATCTGCGAGAGGTCGAAGTCGAACTCGATCCCGCCGGCGAGCTGCATCCCACGCAGGTCGATCGTCTCCGTGCCGATATTCTTGATCTCGACGAACTCGAAGTCATCGACGGCGAATCGACTCTCCTCGCCGGGCGGCTCGGGGTGATACATGATCTCGGTCAAGCGGAGCGGCGCGGCGTCCGGGACGGCGAAGACTACGTCGACGAGCGCACTCCAGACCGTACCGTCGAGCGCACGAGCGAGGACACGGGTACTCTGCTCGAGTCGAATCGGCTGCCCGCTCCACTCGATCGCGCGCTCTGCGACGGCACCTCCGCTCGCGCGGGGATCCGAGCCGTCGAGCGTGAACCAGACCGTGCCTGCCGCTGCCGAGAGCACGGCGCTCGAGCCTGACTGTACGACGCCGCCGTGCGGCTCGATCTCGGGCGCAGCGACTCGCGGGTAGAGACCTTGGCCTCTCAGCTGACCGAGGACGGTCGCCGTCCGGCGCGGAAACCAATTGCGGCGCATCGCAGCGAGTTCCGCGGCCCATTCGACGTCGCGCGTGTAAGGACGTGCCGGCCTCTTGTTGTCACCCCAGCGCGCAGCCTCCGCGGAGAGCGCCGACTCGATCTCGCGAGCGCGGGCCATCCAGCGCGCGTCGGTCTCCTCCGGCGTGAGCGCGCCGCCATCGAAGAAGTGCTTCTGGATTCGGTCGGAGAAGAGAACTCGGTAATCGAGATTCTGGCGCAGCCGCTGATGCACCCCCGTCGGCCGACTCGCGTTGTTGAGCGTCGTTCGATTCTCCCCCGTGTTCCAGTACGTCCGTTCGGCGTCCCAGCAGAAGAATCGATACTGCGCGCCCGGTACGCGTCGACGTCCGCCGAACCAGTTGTTGTTGTCCCAATCGACGTTGCCGCTGTAGAAGTTGATGAGCAGAAAGTCGATGAGATTCGTGACGTCGAGATAGTCGTGAATCTGCGCGTAGATCTCCGGACGCGCGACGCCCTGCCCCGAGATGCTCCAAAGCTCGTTCCACGCGTTCAGATCTCCGTCGACGACCTGTCGCGCGTTGCGCGAATCGTAGTCCTCTTCCTCCCCCCCGAGGTACGACGCGAGGAACGATGCGTTCGGACGCTCGAAGATGTGGTAAAGGCCCCAGTACAGCCCGTTGATGTAGAGGTGCATGTACTCCTGGTGCGTTCGTAGCCGCCCCATGTCGCGCTCGGTGTCGCGATGCCACTGATCGCGGATGTACTGCGCGCGCACCTGCTGCTGGACATTCGGGTGGAACCACGAGTCCCCGTTGCCGCCGCGAAGGACGATCGTGTCGAACTCGTCGATGTGCGACTCGGTGAAGATAGGATAGCGCAACTTGCCCGCGCCGTAGATCTGCTTGAAGAGGAGTCGCATGTTGTGCTTCGGACGATTCGGGTTGCGACTCGCGTTCCCTTGCATGCGCAGGCCCGCGTTTACCTGGATGCCGCGCCGGCCGTCGGGATAGATCAGCTCGACCGAGGTCGGTCGCTCCCACGCGACACCTTCCTGCTGCGGATTCGAATAGATTCCCGTGCGCCGGTCGAAGAGATCGTCGAGATCCATCACGAGCGACATCGTCGGCAGAGAGAGAAGCCCCTCCTCGACGCGGGGATCGAAGAAGCTCGATGCTTCGTTCGTCGCGATGCGCGAGTCCATCTCGTAGTCGGACGATCGCGTCCCCCACGTCGACGGGAACCCGATCGGCAGACGCGGTTGGTTGATCACTCCGCCACCGTCCGGAGTCTCGATGAAGATGTACGTGTGCGTGTCGACGTTCGTCGGACGCAGACCGTCGACGAAGGCTGCGGCGCGAATCGTCGTCGTATCAGTGACAGGTACCGGCCCGCGATAGACGAGGCCGTCCGCTTGCGTCGGCTCGCTCCCGTCGAGCGTGTAACGGATTTCGGCGCCCTCGGTGAGGGTCGAGATCGTCACCTCGATGGGCTCCGAGTAGAACCCGCGGTTCGGCTCGAACGCCGTGTCGCGCACGAGCAGTGACTCGACCGCCGAGGGCCCCGTGTTCACCGCGAGTGGCGAGGGCTCGAGCAGGTAATGAAACTCGCCGCTTCCGTCAGGAACACGACCGTACGACTGATCGCTGTGCTGCTCGGGAAACTCGAGACCATCGACGACTTCACCGCGCGGGTCGGTGATGAAGAGCCACTCGCCGCCGGCCTCGAGCCGGAAGCTCGAGTGGAGGACGATGGGAACGGATCCGAGCGCAGGGATGATCGAGAGGTCCGGGCTCGTCGGGCTCGAGTTCATCGCGACGATTGCCGCGACGTTGTCCCCGTCGCGCAAGAGGTGGGCCCACTCCGAGAGGTCGAAGCGATACCGTCGGCGCGCTTCGGTCGATCGAAGCGCCGTGCTCGCGAAGGTCGGATCTTCGCCGACCGGGAAGTTCACCGAAAGCACACGCGTGCCGTTGAGGTACACGACGAATCCGTCGTCGTACAAGGCCTCGAGAACGAGATTCGCGCGCGCGACACTCGTGTCGACTCGAAATCGTCGGCGCAGAAAAACCGCGCTGAGCGGCTCTTCCAGGACGGTCCTGTCATCGTCGTCACCGAAGCCGAAGCCCGGTAGCCCGCGCGGCCAAGTCGCGTCGTCGAAGTCGATCGAGGTCCAGCCTTCGGGAACAGCGGTTTCCGGCGGGGCCGCGAGGTATCGCCATTCATCGTCGAGAGAGATGAGATCGGGCGAGAACGGGATCGGGGAGTCGGGTGCCTCGAGAACATCATCGGGCAAGCCGCGACGATCCTTCCCCGAGCACCACACGAGCACGTGACCACCCGGCGGAATCACGACGGAAGGAAGCGGCCACTTGCGGAGCTCTCCGACGTCGTCGCTCAACGCGTAATCCTCGATGTCGATCACGTCGACTCCGACGTTTCGAAGCTCGACCCAGTCGGAAGAATCGCCGTCCTCATCGAAATTCGTCGCGACGTTGGAGGCGAGGAGCTCGTTGATGACGAGCTGAGCGTGCACGTGTGCCGAGAATAACGAAGCGCATACGCACACGAACACCCAACTACCGAAACGGCGCGAAAGCGGCATGTGGAGACCCTTGGGTAGTCCTGCGAACAAAACCTCATTGTACCGGCGCGCCCGCGGATTCATCGACCACGTACAATTCCGAATTGGCCTCTCGCTAGTGTTCGGCGCTGTGAATACAATCATCGTCGGTACGGGTGCGTCTCGCTGGTGTCTCAGGCGCAATGGGTCTCAACGAAAAAAGGGTCTCGATCATGTCCAACGGACGCTGGATCGCGCCGTCGATCGGTGCGTGGGTGGTTCTATGTGCGACGGGGACGTTTGCGGTCGATGTCGAGGAGCTCGGTGACCCGACGGAAGTCGTCAACGTCATCGGGACGCTCCCGAGCTACAACAACCACAACGGCACACAGGATAGACAGGACGCGACCTTTCGCACGTTCATCGACTTCGAGGAGAAGCTCGACGGCGCTCGCGAGGTGATCTTCGAGACCGGCGCCGGAACGATCGGTTGGTCGTTCGTCTACGAGGCACCGAACACGCTCGCCGCGCGCGCTACCGGTAACGGCGGTCTCTCTCTCGGGGTCGCGCGTTTCACGTTGCCTGCCTCCATCATCGATTCGGGCTTCGTCGACGTCGCGTGGACCTACGATGTCGACGACGGGGCCGGCCTCCAGACCCTCGGCATCCTCATCGAGGAGTTCCGAGTCGCCGCGACGACGCTCGACCTCGGCGGCGACTGGTCCGGTGGCGACGGTGCGAACTTCGGCTCCGCGAGCCCGAACATGGCCGGCACGGGGACGAACGGCGGTCTCACGGGTGTCGAGTTCACCTCGGGAGAGATCGACCTCGAAATCGGACTCGAGTTCTTCGCGGACACCAA
Organism: uncultured Planctomycetia bacterium; assembly: GCA_964478085.1. Classification (GTDB taxonomy): domain Bacteria; phylum Planctomycetota; class UBA8108; order UBA8108; family UBA8108; genus CAYMLL01. The sequence continues at coordinate 3,545 of CAYZGY010000370.1, read as the reverse complement.
CCTCGTTCCGCCGGTCATCGACGACGATGGAGACGGCCTCCCCGACGCGTGGGAAGGGTTCTTCTCGAACGACCTGAACTTCCTCGGCGACGCAGAGACCGACGCAGACTCCGACGGCCTCACGGACACCGAAGAGTTCGAGAGAGGCACGGATCCGACGAACGCCGACACCGACGGCGACGGCTTCGAGGACGGCGAAGAGGTCGAAGGAGGCTCAGACCCGACCGATCCGACGAGCAAGCCTGTCGCGACGTGCGACGGTGTCGACGCTCTCGACGTCCCGAGCGAGTCGATCCTCGACGTCGGGCCGATTCTGAGCTGGGACAACGTCGACCGCGACGGCAGCGGGCTCCGCGACGATCGCGAAGACGTCTCCTTCCGAGTGCGCATCGACTTCGCCGACAAAACGAGCGGCGAGCGTGAGGTCATCTTCGAGGCGGGTGGCGCTACGGTCGGCTTCTCACTCTGCTACGAGACGACGAATCTCCTCGTCCTACGCGCGTGCGGCGGCGGAGGATTCAACCTCGCGGTCGCGAACTACGTCTTGCCGCCGTCCGTCGTCGACGGAAACCGATTCGTCGATGTCGTCTGGACCTACGACCTCAACAACGGTCGCGGAGTACAGGACATCTCGCTCTTCATCGATGGTATCCGCGTCACGCGACGCGCGATGCTGATCGAAGCGGTCGGCGACTGGACGGGCAACAACCAGGCGAACTTCGGCGTCGCCTCTCCGAACTTCGCAGGCGTCGGCGACAATACTCCGCTCACCGGCGGAGACTTCGTCTCGGGAACGATCGATCTCGCCGTCGGCCTCGAATGGTACGGCAACACGCTCTTCTGCCCGCCCGAGGCGGACACCGACGGCGACGGTCTCGACGATGCGTACGAGCGATTCGTCGCGGGTAATCTCACGACGCTCGCAGGTGGTGACAACGACGCCGACTCGGACGGCCTCACGGACACGGAAGAGCGCGACCTCGGCACGAACCCGACCATCGCCGACACGGACGGCGACGGCGCCAACGACGGCCGCGAAGTCGACGACCTCGGCACGCTGCCCTTCGACTCCGACACCGACGACGACGGCCGATCGGACGGCGACGAGGTCGACGGCGACCCCGTCACCGACGCGCTCGACCCGGACAGCGACGACGACGGCTTCGAGGACGGCGTCGAGACCGCCAAAGGTTCCGACCCGAACGACGCGAACAGCATCCCCCCGCCCGAGTGCGATGGCATCGACGAGCTCGACCTCGCGACAGCGATCGTCACAGCCGTCGGGCCGCTCCCGAGCTTCGATAACAACGGCGGCACGAACGACAAGCTCGACGCTTCGTTCCGCGTCTACATCGACTTCCTGGCCAAGGATGCCGGGCAGCGCGAAGTGATCTTCGAGACGGGCGGCGGCACGATCGGTTGGTCCGTCGTGTACGAAGCGCCGAGCACGCTCGTCGCACGCGCCTCGGGTGCTGGCGGCTTCGAGCTCGCAACGGCGCGTTTCCGACTCTCGGACGCGCTGATCGATGCGGGCGAGGTCGAGCTCGTCATGACGTACGATGTCGACAACGGCATCGGGCAATCGGGAATCGCGCTCGTCGTCCAAGGCTTTCAAGCGGCCTACAACGGTGCCCCCCTCGGCGGCGATTGGTCCGGTGCTGACGCAGCCACGTTCGGCGTTGCGACAGGCAGCATGGCGGGCACTGGCGCGAACGCGACGATCGCGGGCGCGGCGTTCACGTCTGGCACGATCACCATCGACGTCGACCTCGCGCTCGGCCTCGAGTTCTTCGCGGACACGCTCTTCTGCCCGCTGACGACCGATCGCGACGGCGACAACCTCCCCGATCAGTGGGAGAACCTCTACACACCCGACGATCTCGACACGCTCGGCGACGGCGACGCGGACGACGACGGACTCTCCGACGAGGAGGAGCTCGCGTTCGGTACGGATCCGCTGCGGGCCGACAGTGACGGCGACGGACTCGAGGACGGTGACGAGCGAGACGCCGGCTCGAACCCGCTCGTCGTCGACACCGATCGCGACGGTCTCAGCGACGGCGACGAGGTCAACGGCGACCCTCCGACGAATCCGACACTCGCCGATACGGACGGCGATGGACTCGACGACGGCGTCGAGGTCGCGATCGGATCCGATCGACAGCGACCATCCCGTTCTCATCAGCGACTCGATCCGCGATTGGAGCACGACGGGAACGCAGAGCGAGAACGGCTGGTTCTCGGGATTCTACAACCTGACGCTCGATGACGACGCGACCTACAGCGCCGACGAGTTCGTCGAGTTCACGAATTCCTGCGGCGCGAACGGCGTCCCCTGCGACGAAGGCGGTCCGGTCGCTCCGGACGGCAATCACTGGACAGGAACGAACTGGGACAAGACGACGGGTCAGACCGGTCCCTGGACCTTGCTCGGTCCGGAAGCCTGTCATCCGAACGGCGCGAACAGCGCGCCGAACGAGGAGGAGTGGACGATCCGCCGCTGGGTCGCGAGCGAGGCCTGGGACACGACCGTGATCTGGCACGTCCGCAAGAACAACCTGAACGGCATGGGCGTCACCGCACGCCTCTTCCACAACGGCACCGAGATCGACCTCGCCGCGATCGGCGGACGGGACGGAGCGGGCGTGATTCGCTTCGTCGAGGTCGACCTCGCTGCCGGCGACACGCTCGACCTCGCGCTGACGCCCGTCGGCCCCGGCGGTGACACCGCCGATGGCTCGGACGGCTCCGCCACGTGGATGCGCGTTGTCGATCGCCTCGAGCGCAAGATGCCGAAGGACGTCTTCCGCCGCGGCGACGCCGACGACAACGGTCAAGTCCAGCTCACCGATGCGATCAACGTCCTCGGATTCCTGTTCCAGGGAACGGAGGCGCCGACTTGTCTCGACGCCGCGGACGGTGACGACAACGGTCAAGTCCAGCTGACCGACGCGATCGCGATCCTCGGCTTCCTGTTCCAGGGTGCCGAGCCGCTGCCCGCACCAGGTCCGTTCGACTGCGGCGAGGACGAGATGGACGACGGTCTCGACTGCGCGACCTACGACACCTGCGAGTAAACGAACCGAACGACAGGAAATCACGAGGAACGCGAGTCCCTCACGACTCGTACCCATCTACGGAGGAATAGCTCTCATGAATCTCTTCACGCGATCTCTCGCCGCGTTGGCGCTCCTCGCGGTGACCGCGGCACCGGCTACTGCCGTCGATGTCTCGACGCTCGACGGCTTGGCTTCGGCCCATACGACGACGGTGATCGGCAACAACCCGTCGTACAACGGTGGCACCTGCGGAAACCGCACGGGAGCCAACTGCGATCGGCTCGATGCTACGTTCACGATCTCGGTCGACTTCGACCCGAAGACCGAAGGCGAGCGCGAGTGCCTCTGGGAGACCGGTGGCGCGACCGTCGGCTGGTCGGTCGCGTACGAGGTCCCGAACACGCTCGTCGTGCGTGCTGCCGGTCGCGGCGGCTTCGGTCTCGCGGTCGCTTCGTTCCAGCTTCCGCCGAGCCTGCTCGACGCGGG
>CAYZGY010000369.1:0-7789 GCA_964478085.1 uncultured Planctomycetia bacterium | reverse complement strand
ACGGGCTCATCGTGCCCGGATCGACGTTGATGTACGGATCGAGCTTCTGCATCGCCACGCGCAAGCCCTGGCTCTCGAGCAGCATCCCGATCGAGGCAGAAGTCAGTCCTTTGCCGAGGGAGGACACCACACCTCCCGTGACGAAAATATACTTGGGCATCGAATTCGATCCTTTGCGGCCCGCCCGTTCGGACTTCTCCTCGCGCGCGCTGTTTCCGCTCTCCACCGTCAATTCACCACCGTTTCCGGTACGTCTTCTCTACTTGATCCGTCTTTGCTATTCGACAGCAATGTTCGCATGACCCGCCTTCGCTTCCGCGACGAAACGCTCGTACTCCTCCGGCGTGTCGATTCCGAGATGCTCTCCGGCTGCCTCGCCGACGCGAATCGAGTATCCGTGCTCGAGGGCGCGCAGCTGCTCGAGCCGCTCCCGCACCTCGAGCGGCGTCGGCTCGAGCGACGCGTAGCGCAACAAGAAATCGCGACGAAACGCGTAGATCCCGATGTGCTGCCACCACTCGCCGTCCTTCTCTGGCGAAAACGGCGCGGGCGCACGAGTGAAATAGAGCGCGGAATCGTCCTTCCCGATCACGGCCTTGACGATGTTCGGGTCACGAAAACCCGCAAGATCGTTCCGCTTCGAGGCGAGCGTCGTCATCACGACCCTCTCCGCCCCCTCGACACCATCCTCAGGAAAGAGCGCGAGCAACCGCTCGAGATCCTCGTGCGAGATGTACGGCTCGTCGCCCTGCACGTTGATGATGATATCCTCGTCGAGCGACTCGGCGACCTCCGCGACGCGGTCGGTTCCCGATCGGTGACTCTCGGAAGTCATCCGTGCGTCGGCTCCGAAAGAGCGGCACGCCTCGAGCACCTCGTCCGAGTCGGTCGCGATGATCACGCGGGAGATCGCCGCACAATCTGCGATACGCTCCCACACGTGCTCGACGAGGTACTTCCCCGTCTCCCGCGCCAGAACCTTCCGGGGGAACCGCTGCGAACCCAGACGGGCTGGAATCACGACCGCGGCAGTCCTGGAAACGGGGCTCACTGAGACTCAAACTCCGCCGAACGAATTCGGGTGCCGGACCAAACGAACACAACCCCCTCTCGCCTTCCCTTCATGACCGAAGGATTCTGTGACAGAATCTGAGCCGCGATCGACAGTGGAGCGAATCCGAGCTCCTGTCGATCAGCAGCTGGGTATCATGAAAAGCTGAACGACGAACCAGGGGGCCTTCGAAAGCGCCACCGTAACAGTTGTCCCAAAGGTTGTCAAATGGGCGCAGCCGAGCCTGGCGTGTACCGCTTGTTCATCGCGATCGTGCCACCTAAAAACGTGCTCGATGCGCTCGATCAAGAGATCGAGCGGCTGCACGCGACGGTCGATGACGCGGCGTTTCGCTGGGTCCGGCGGGAGCAACAACACGTGACGCTCCACTTTCTCGGCGACGTCGACAGCGCGAAGCTCGACGACTTGCGCACGGCCGTGCGCGAGGGGCTACGCGGGAGCGAAGCGTTCGATCTCGGCATCGTGCGATTCGGCTGCTTCGACAGCGATCACCGCCCGATCGTGCTCTGGGCGGCTCTCGAAGCCGGTGACGCGCTCGGCCGGCTGCACGAGAACCTCGGGAACGCTCTCGGGCCCGTGGGATTTCGCGTCGAGTCGCGCCGGTTTCGCCCTCACCTGACGATCGCGCGTGGAAAACGGCGAGTCGGACGAGCGGCGAGCGCCGACGTGAGCGCGCAGCTCGATTCGTTCGGTTCGCTTTCCGTGCCGACGTGTCGGGTGGACGAAGTCGAGCTCGTACGGAGCGAGCTGCTGCCGGAGGGGCCGCGGTACACGACGTTGGAGCGGATTCGGGTCGGAGGGGAGTAGAATCGAAGGTCGATCTTGTGGGCAGGAGCGTCGATCACGAGACGGAGGTCGGTGGTTGCCGGAGGACAAGAGATCGTCAGGTCGCGGCGACCCGCTGCGAGACTCGAACGACGTAGTCAGGCTCGATGCGTCGTCGCCATCCGCTCCTTGAGCCCTTCGAGACACTCGGCGTAGAACTCTTGCGTTGCGTCGACCATCGGCTCGAGCGCAAACTCCTTCTCCACCCACGTGCGGGCACCACTGCCGATGCGAGTGAGCTCCGACGGGTCGCGGAGCAAGTGGAGGATGCGATCCGCGAGCGCCTGCGCGTCGCCCTCCGGGAAGACGAGTCCCGTCTCCCCGTCGCGCACGAGGTGGAGGAGCTCTCCCACTCCGCTCGTCACGAGTGGCTTGCCCATCGCCATCGCCTCGATCGCCGTGACGCCGACGCCCGTCTTGACGACCGGCATCGCGAGAACGTCGAAGATGCTGTAGAGCTGATCGCGTCGCCGGACGTTCGGCGAAAATGTCACGTGCGGAATCAGGTTGAGCGCCTTCACCTGTCGCCGAAGCGCGAGCTCATCCCCTCCTTCCCCGACGAGGACGAAGTGCGCCTCGACACCCGCGTCGAGGACTTTTCGCGCCGCATCGAGAAGCACGTGGTGACCCTTGTCGCGGACGAGCTTTCCGATCGTGCCGACGACCGGCAGTCGACCATCCTGCGGTGTCCAGGTCGGCTCGCTCGAAGGGACGAAGGCCGCGAGGTCGATGCCACGCTTGATGACGCGGACGACGTTCTTCGGAATGTCGAGCTGATTGACGAGCGACTCACGAATCACGTCGCTCGTCGCGATGGCCCCGCAGACCATCGGGCGCGAGATCGACATCGTGTCGGCGGCCGGACGTGTGTGCGCCGTGACGACGCAGGGCTTCCCGAGGCTCTGCACGATACGCTTCGCGAAGGAGAGGCTGCGAAGACTCTGAATGTGGACGAGCTCGGGATCGAACTCACGCAGGTACTGAATCAGCTTGCGATAAGCGAGCGGATTGCGCCTCGCGTGAAACGTCTCGATACCTCGCTCCTTGAATCCGTCGAGCTGATCACCACCTGCCGAGCAGAGCTTGACCTTCTCGCCACGATCGTGGAGCGCGCCGGCGAGGTCGTACGCGTACGACGTCGCGTTCGCGTAAGAGAGCTTCTGACTGAGAAAAAGTATTCGCAAGGCCCGTGAATCCGTCAGGCATACTCCGTGGGATCGTCGACGCCGGCCTCCTCGAAGCCCTTCTTCCGCAGAAGGCAGCTGTCGCACTCGCCACAAGCGACGGGCATCGAATCGGCCGACTCCTGCGGGGAGTAGCAGCTCCAAGTGAGCGAGTAGTCGACGCCGAGCTCGACGCCCGCGCGGATGATCTCCGCTTTCGTCTTATCGATCAGCGGCGCACGAATCCGCAGCGTCTCGCCACCTTCCGTCGTCGATTGGCAGGCCAGGTTGGCGAGCTTCTCGAACGCTTCGATGTACTCGGGGCGACAGTCGGGATAACCCGAGTAGTCGAGTGCGTTCACGCCGACGAAGATATCGGAAATCCCGAGGACCTCGGCCCACGAAAGCGCGTGCGCGAGAAAGATCGTATTTCGTGCCGGGACGTACGTCGGAGGGATCGGACCCGAGGCGATATCGTCAACGTCGCGCGCCTTGGGAACCTCGATCGAGTCGCTCGTCAGCGCCGAGCCGCCGGCCGCGCGCAGGTCGAGGTCTTGTAGGCGCCATTCGTAGCCACCGACCTGTGCGAAAAAGAGCGCCCGCTCGACCTCGATCGAGTGACGCTGGCCGTAGCGGAAGATCAGAAGAACAGGCTCGTAGCCTCGCGATTTCGCGATCGAGACGATCGTCGTCGAATCGAGGCCCCCGCTGAAGAGTACCAGCGCACGAGTCATACCTTTCCCATACGTCAGCGTGCCGATAAAATCCAGCGAGAATGCTCAGCGGTGCTGGCAGCCGAAGAAGAAAAAGAAGCTCTCGTGTCCCGAGATGCCTTCACGAAGAGAACACCGAAGGAGTTCCCGTTGAAAGTCTTCGTCACCGGCGCTGCTGGATTCATTGGCTCGACGCTCGTCGAGAGACTGCTCTCGGACGGTCACGAAGTGATCGGCCTCGACAATTTCGACGATTTTTACGACCCGGCGATCAAGCGCCGGAACATCATCACGGCGAGTCAGTCGTCCGCGTACACGCTCATCGAGGGCGACTTCCGCGACAAGGAGCTCATCGACTCCCTCTTTCGCGAGCGCCGCCCGGAAGGCGTGATCCACCTGGGCGCGCGCGCGGGCGTACGTCCGTCGCTGACGAAGGCGCCGCTCTACGTCGACGTCAATCTCGTCGGCACGACGAACCTCCTCGACGCGAGTCGCGATCACGGCATCGGACGATTCGTCTTCGCGTCGTCGTCGTCCGTCTACGGCGCGAGGCCGCTCGAGCCGTTCAAGGAGACGGACGAGGTCGAAAAGCCCGTCTCGCCGTACGCCGCGACGAAGCGCTCGGGCGAGCTCATCTGCCACACGTACCACCACCTCTTCGATCTGCCGATCTCGTGCCTGCGCTTCTTCACGGTCTACGGTCCGCGCCAGCGCCCCGAGATGGCGATTCACCTCTTCACGAGCAAGATCGCGAACGGCGAGGCGATCGACGTCTTCGGCGACGGCAGCGCGCAGCGCGATTTCACGTTCATCGATGACATCGTCGACGGCATCGTCGCCTCGTTCGAGCGTGCGAGCGGCTTCAAGATCTACAACCTCGGCCGCGGGGACACCAACGTCCTCAGCGACGTGATCGACAAGATCCAGGAGTCGCTCGGCGTCGAGGCGAAGATCAACTACCTGCCCGTCGAGCCGGGCGATGTTCCGACAACGTTCGCAGACACCACGCTCACGCGCGCGGAGCTCGACTACGAGCCGAAGGTCTTGATCTCCGAAGGCATCCCTCGCTTCGTCGAGTGGTTCCGTGCCCAGGAAGCGGACCTCGCGGCGGTCTCCGGTGAGAAAGACTCCACACGCAGCTGAGCTCGGCGAGCGAAAAAGCCGGCAGAACGGCTTTCGTGGGCCTTCTCTTGCGCGTCTGAACGATTCTCGATTCAATGGGGCGTTTCCGCCAATCTCGCTCTCATTCCCCCATTGGAGTCACGAATCGATGCCGTTCGACACTCGCCACAAGAGCAGGACGCTTCTGGAAGGTACCGACCGAGCCGGTGCCCGAACGATGATGAAGGCGATCGGTTTTTCCGATCAAGACCTCCGCCGTCCGCAGGTCGGTGTCGCGCATAGCTGGATCGGCACGATGCCGTGCAATTACAACCATCGCGAGCTCGCCGAGAAGGTGATGGAGGGCATCCGCTCCGCGGGCGGCACACCGATCGAGGTGAACACCATCGCGATCACCGACGGCATCACGATGGGCACCGAGGGCATGAAGGGCTCGCTCGTCAGCCGCGATCTCGTCGCCGACTCCGTCGAGCTCGTCGCTCAGTCGCACATGTTCGACGCGCTCGTGACGATCTCGGGTTGCGACAAGACGATCCCCGCGATGGTCATGGCGATGGCTCGTCTCGACATCCCGAGCGTCATGCTCTATTGCGGCTCGATCCACTACGGCGAGCTCGCCGGTCGCAAATTGACGATCCAGGACACCTTCGAGGCGATCGGCGCGTACAACGCGGGGAAGATCTCCAAGAAGGAGTTTCGAGCAGTCGAGGATGCGGCATGCCCGGGCGCCGGTGCCTGCGGAGGACAGTTCACGGCGAACACGATGGCTACGTCGTTCGAGATGCTCGGCGTCTCGCCGATGGGATTCAACGACGTCCCGGCAACGCACCCGGATAAGGAGAAGACCGCCATCGAGACGGGAAAGCTCGTGATGAAGCTGCTCAAGAAGGGTGTTCTGCCGAGCCACATCATCACGCGTAAGGCGATCGAGAACGCGGTCGCCGGCGTCATGGCGACCGGTGGCTCGACGAACGCGGTGCTCCACCTCCTCGCGGTCGCGAAGGAAGCGGGCGTCCGATTCAAGATCGACGACTTCGACAGAATCTCGCGCCGCACCCCGGTGATCGCGAATCTCAAGCCCTGGGGAACCTACACGGCTCCGGAGATGTACGAAGCGGGCGGCATGGCCGCGGTCGCGAAGGAGCTCCTCAAGGGCGGCAAGATTCACGGCGATGAGATGACGGTGACCGGCAAGACGATCGCCCAGGAAGCTCGACGTGCGAAGCCCCCGAAAGGGCAGAGCGTCATCTTCTCGTGCGACAAACCCATCAAGAAGCAAGGCGGACTCGCGATTCTTCGCGGAAGTCTCGCCCCCGATGGTTGCGTCATCAAGATGTCGGGACAGGAGAAGAAGATTCACCGCGGCCCCGCTCGCGTGTTCAACCGCGAGGAAGACGCCTTCGCGGCCGTCAAGGAAGGCAAGATCAAGCCGAACGACGTCATCGTCATTCGCTACGAAGGACCGAAGGGCGGACCGGGCATGCGCGAGATGCTTCACGTCACCGGAGCGATCCAAGGTGCGGGTCTCGGTGCCGACGTCGCGCTCCTGACCGACGGTCGCTTCTCGGGAGCGACGCACGGCTTCATGATCGGTCACGTAGCACCGGAGGCGTTCGAAGGCGGACCGATCGCGCTCGTCAAGAACGGTGACACGATCGTCATCGACTCCACGAAACGCCGACTCGATCTCGACGTCCCCGCGGCGGAGCTCAAGAAGCGCGCAGCGAAGTGGAAGGCTCCGAAGCCGCGGTACAAGCGCGGCGTCCTCGCGAAGTACGGACGACACGTGACGTCGGCCTCGGAAGGCGCGGTCGTCGAATAGCCGGCGGTCGAAATCCCCGCAAAAAGTTTCGTCCGCAAAAGCGTGCGCGTCGTCGGCTCGAGCCGTAGAATCACCGTTCTCAGGGCATCAGAACGAGAATACGGGAGTTCTACGATGAGTCGACGAAGCGACCGCTCGTCTGTTGTCTGGATGGGGTTCGTCATCACGCTCGTGTCGAGCTTGCTCTCGGGGTTCATGAGCTCCCGAGAGTCGGCGGCGCAAGACGCCTTCGTGCCCTTCACGCGGAGCGACTGCAACGCGGACGGGAACATCCTCTCGGGATCGAAGTGCGATCTCGCGGACACGATCTTCCTCTTGAACCACCTCTTCCGCGGTGGCCCGACGCCGACGTGCCGGCAAGCCTGCGACTCGAACGCCGACGACGATCTCGACATCGCCGACGGTGTCTTCTCGCTCGTCTTCTGCTTCTCGAGCGGGGCGCAACCCCCAGCGCCGTTCGAGGCTTGCGGAGTCGCGCGAACAGAGAACCTCGACTGTCGTCGCTTCGAGCCGTGCGAGAGCGACAACCCGTGCGCGCCGCAGCTCGCGCGTGCCGTCGGTGCCTGCGCCTTGCCGCTCGGTGTCTGGTGGAACGGTCGTCGCTGCGTCTCGATCTCGGGCTGCGAGTGTGAAGGCCCGGAGTGTGACGAGCTCTACGACTCCATCGACGCGTGCCAGCGCGATCACGCCGACTGCCCCGGACCGTGCGTCCCGCAAGAAGCGGAGGGCGTCGGGGCCTGTCGGCAAGTTCTGGGCTGGAAATTCCTCGGACCGATTTGCGTGTCGGTGTCGGGGTGTGAATGCGCTGGAGACGGGTGTCTCACCCTCTATGATTCTTTCGAGGCGTGTCAGCGAGAGCACGAGCACTGCGATCCGTGTGAGCCCGATGACGCACGCGGTACCGGCCCGTGCGACGCCATCGTCGGCATCGCTTGGGACGGTCGACGCTGTGTCGAGCTAAGCGGATGCGAGTGCGAAGGCAGCGACTGCGGTGCGTACGATTCGATCGAAGAATGCGAACGAGCCCACGCGGACTGCCGTGCGAGCTGCGAGCCGATGGACGCGCAGGGCG
>CAYZGY010000368.1:0-7790 GCA_964478085.1 uncultured Planctomycetia bacterium | reverse complement strand
GGAAAGTCGACGACCCTCGCGGCGATGATCAACTACGTCAATCAGCACTTCAACAAGCACATCATCACGGTCGAGGATCCGATCGAGTTCATCTTCCGCGACCGCAAGTCGATCATCGACCAGCGCGAGATCGGGACGGACGTCTCGGACTTCCTCACCGCGCTCAAGATGGCGATGCGTCAGAGTCCCGACGTGATTCTGATCGGTGAGATGCGTGATCGCGAGACGATGGAGGCCGCGCTCAGCGCCGCCGAGACCGGTCACCTCGTCTTCTCGACGCTCCACACCGTCAACGCGACGCAGACGATCGAGCGCATCATCAACTTCTTCCCGCCGCACCAGCACAGCCTGATCCGTATGCAGCTGTCGCTCGTGCTCAAGGGAGTGATCTCGCAGCGTCTGATCCCCAAGAAGTCGGAGAGCGGCCGAGTGCCGGCGATCGAGATGATGATCACGTCGCCGACCGTCTCGGAGCTGCTCGCGCAGGGCAAGACGCCGGAGCTCTACAACGCGGTCAAGGAAGGTGGCTACTTCGGTTGCCAGACCTTCAACCAGTCGTTGAAGAAGCTCTACCAGGACGATCACATCGATCTCGACCACGCGATGGCTTACGCGGACAACCCCGACGAGCTCAAGCTCGAGATCAAGGGTATCTACAAGGGCGCCTCGGTCGACCTCGACTTCAACTACTGATCGCGCGGTTCCCGTCGCGCTTCGAGATGCCTACAATGGCGTCGCGATGCCTGTCGGAATTCTGATCGGAAATTCACGTCTGCGATACGCGTCCTTCGACGAAGAGGGGCGATGGTCCGAGGTGCGCGCGCTCTCGTGGGACGAGCTCGGTGGTCTGGGCGGGATCGAGTCGCGTCTCGGGCGCGAGCTCGAGGGAGCGTCGTCGGAGATCTTCTTCGGTGCGTCGGTTCGTGACGACCGGATTCCGCGCGTCGAGCACGCGGTGCCGCGCGTGTCCGCCAAGATTCGCTGGGCGCGTCGAGACTTCCCGATCGGCATCGAGAATCGCTACCGGCCGCCCGAGGATGTCGGCACGGATCGTCTTCTCAACGCTCGGGCGCTCCGTGACCTTCATCCTGGTCGTGCGGCGATCGCCGTCGACTTCGGCACGGCGCTCAGCGTCTCGGTCGTCTCTCCGGAGGGGGCCTTCGTGGGTGGCCTGATCGCGTGCGGATCGAGCACGGCGAACCTCGCGATGCGTCGAGCGACGCCGGCCCTTCCGCACGTCACCCCGCGACGAGAGGATCGAACGCTTCGCGACACGACCGAGGGCGCGCTCGCGACCGGGCTTCACCGTCAGTTCGCCTGGGGAGTGCGGGGCGTCTTGTGCGATCTCATCGCCGAGCTCGGTGGCGAGGCGGAGGTCGTCGCGACCGGAGGCGAGGCTCCGCTCTACGCGCCGGTGATCGACGAGATCGATCGCGTCGATCCCGACCTCACCTTCCGCGGCCTCGTCTCGGCCGCGCTCGAGGCGTGAGCCTGGCGATGCTCTTTCACCTCGCGACACCGCCGGGGGAGGGTGGCATCGCGGTCTTCGAGCTTTACGGCGACGGCGTCGAGATTCCCCTCGCGAAGCTCTTCCGATCCGCGTTCGCGGCGAGCGGGCTGCCTTCGACGGGCGCGGCGAGGCTCGGTCGTCTGATCGATGACGTGAGCGGCGAGGAGATCGACGAGGTGCTCCTCTCGAACGAGCCCGCCGACGCGACCTGGAGCCGGCTCGCCTGTTGGACCGTGTCGATTCACGGAGGTCCTTGGCTCCAGTCGCGCGTCGCGACGTGTCTCGAGGCGGCAGGTTTCGAGCGTGCGAAACGAAGGGAGATTCTCGAGCGCTCCGTCGAGCTCGGCGCTCTCGACGCGTTTCGAGCCTCGGCGTTCGAGCGACTCGTCGAGGCTCCGACCGAGCGGGCTGCCGCGTTCTTCCTGCGCCAGTACGAAGGCGAGCTCAGTCGGGCCGTCGACGAGATTCGTGAGCACGTGCGTGCCGGAAGCCCCTCGCGAGCGCGCCGTCGAATCGATGAGCTTCTCGGGGCGAGCCGAGTCGCCCGTCGATTGGCCGAACCGCTGCGTCTCCTCCTCGCGGGGAAGCCCAACGCGGGAAAGTCGACGCTCTTCAACCGGTTCGTCGAGCGCGAACGCGTTCTGGTCTCGCCGACGGCCGGGACGACCCGCGACTTCTTGCGCGAGCGCATCGCGATCGACGGTTTTCCCGTCGAGCTCATCGACAGCGCGGGGTTGCGTGCGAGCGCTTCTGATCCGGTCGAGGAGGAAGCGATCCGCCGCGTGGAGCGTGAGTCTGTCGACGTCGCTCTCTACCTTCTGGCGCCCCCCTGGGACATCGATGATGAGGATCGCACGTTTCTCGAGGGCCTCGACGCCGAGCTCGTCCTGCGTGTCGCGAACTTTCGAGACGAGGCGCCGCACGGGCACGTGCCCGAAGGTATCGACCATGCGATCTCGGCGCTCCACGGTGATGGGATCGATCAGCTTCGCCGGCTTATCGTCGAGCGTGTGATGGGCCCTGGCCTCGAAGATACGACCGGACCGTTTTCTTCCACGCAGGTGGGGACCTTCGAGGCCCTCCGCCGGCTGCTCGACGGTGCTCTGGTGGAGATCTCGCGCGCCACCCTTGACGAGTTCGAGAGGCTCTCCATAATAGGCCTCCGATCTGCGTGGTAGCCGAGGACCGCAACCGCGGACACTCCTCCCGCCCGAAGACCTAACTTCTTCCAGCAAAAGATCGCGATGTCGACGACTCCCGACGGCGAGCCGCAAGCTCCGGGTGAATCCGCGCCTGCGTTTCACCACTTGGTGCCGCCCGAGGCGTTTTCCGGAGTGCGTCGCGAATGGTCGCGCGAGATCATCGCCACGATGGACCCCGACTCGGACTGGGCGATCATCGGCGTCAAGAGGCGCGGGGCCGTTCTTTCCGAGCGCTTGCGGAAGGACGTCGAGGCCGCCGGCAAGACGGTCGAGTACGGCGAGGTCGACATCGCGCTCTACCGCGACGATTTCCACCTCGACGCGTCGCCTCAGGTGCACGGCACGGAGATCGACTTCTCGGTCGAGGACAAGTCGATCCTGCTCGTCGACGACGTCCTGTCGACGGGACGAACCGTGCGCGCGGCGCTTAACGTGATCCTCGACTTCGGCCGGCCGAAGAAGATCTTCCTCGCGGTTCTCGTCGATCGAGGCGCCGACCATCGCGAGCTGCCGATCGCGGCGAACTTCGTCGGCGCGGCGCTGCGGACGGAGTCCGACGATCGCGTCCAAGTCCGGCTCGTCGAGATGGGCGATCCGGCGGACTCGGTCGATCTGCAGCCACACGGACTCGCCAGAAAGGGGCTGTCGAGAAACGGGCGTCCCGAGAGCGGGCCGGCGGAGTGAGACACTGATGGTCTGGACGAGGAAGCACCTGCTCGGCCTCGAGGATCTCTCCCGCGAGGAGATCCTCTTCCTGCTCGACACGGCCGAGAAGTTCAAGGAAGTCTCGACGCGCAGCATCAAGAAGGTGCCGGCACTTCGGGGCCGCGTCGTCGTCAATCTCTTCTTCGAGCCGAGCACGCGCACGCGCATGTCGTTCGAGCTCGCCGCGCATCGCCTGTCGGCCGACGTGCTCAACTTTTCGGGCTCGGCCAGCTCGACGGTGAAGGGGGAGACGCTCAACGACACGGCGAAGAACATCGAGGCGATGGGCATCGACATCGTCGTCGTCCGCCACAACTGTGCGGGCGCGGCGTACCAGCTCTCGAACGTCCTCGACTCCTGCGTTCTCAACGCCGGCGACGGGGCTCACGAGCATCCGACACAGGCTCTCCTCGACATGTATACGATTCGGGAGACGCTCGGCCTCAAGACCGGGTTCGAGGGACTCAAGGTCGCCCTCGTCGGCGACGTCTCGCACAGTCGCGTCGCGCGCTCGAATATCTGGGGATTGCAGAAGCTCGGAGCCGAGGTTTACGCTGTCGGACCGTCGACGCTCGTTCCACGAGGGCTCGCGCGACTCGGGGTCAAGGTCAGCCACAGCCTCGACGACGTGCTCCCCGAGATCGACGTCTTCAACATGCTCCGCATCCAGAAGGAGCGGCAAGACACGGGCCTCTTCCCGACGATTCGCGAGTACGCCAAGATCTTCGGGCTCAACGGCGAGAGGATGAAGCGCACGAAGCCCGAGGCGCTCGTCCTTCACCCCGGACCGATCAACCGTGGCGTCGAGCTGACGCCCGAGGTCGCCGACGGACCGCGCTCCGTCATCCTCGAGCAGGTCTCGAACGGGCTCGCCGTGCGTATGGCCGGCCTCTACTTGGTCGGAAGAGTCGGGGAGGCGGGGTCGAAATGAGAAAGCCACCTCCGTACACGCTGATCCACGGCGGTCGGATCGTCGACCCGGAGAACGGGATCGACGGAATCGGTGACATCCTCATCGAAGGCGACCGCATCGCGAAGGTGCAGCTCGGAGATGCGTCCACGCGAATCTCCGGTTCGAAGCCAGGGGAAGGATGGCTGCCTCCCGGGGTCGAGGCGAACGTCATCGACGCGACGGGACTTCTCGTGACGCCAGGGCTCATCGATATGCATGCGCATCTGCGCGAGCCGGGCGACGAAGAGGAGGAGACGATCCGCAGCGGCGCGGGCGCGGCCGTCGCGGGCGGCGTGACTTCCGTCGCAGCCTTTCCGAACACCGAGCCCGCGATCGACAACGAGGCGGCGGCCGAGTTCGTCGTCCTGCAGGGAAAGCGTGCGCGCTACGCGAACGTCTTCCCCGTCGGTGCCGTCACCCTCGGGCGTCAGGGCGAGGAGCTCTCCGAGATGGCGGGGCTTCTGCGCGCGGGCGCCGTCGCGTTCAGCGACGCGGATCGCTGCCTGCGTTCCGCCGAGATGATGCGTCGCGGTCTCCTCTACGCCAAGATGTTCGATCGGCGCGTCGTCGCCTTCTGCGAAGATCAGGACCTGCGCCGCGGCGGGGTGATGAACTACGGGCGCGAGTCGCTCCGTCTCGGGCTGTCCGGGAGCCCGGACGTGTCCGAGAGCATCGAGCTTGCACGAGACATAGAGCTCGCTCAGATTACCCAGGGGCAGCTCCACATCGGGCAGATCAGCGTCGCCGGATCGGTCGAGTCCGTGCGTCGAGCGAAGAAGGCCGGTGTCGACGTCACCGCCGAGGTGACTCCGCATCACTTCAGCCTCACCGAGCACGAGTGCAGCACGTTCGACCCGAACTTCAAGGTCCTGCCGCCGCTCCGCGCCGAACGAGACCTCGAGGCGCTGCTCGAGGGGCTTCGTGACGGCACGATCGACACGATCGTCAGCTCGCACGCACCGCACTCCGCCGAGGAGAAGGCGGTCGAGTTCGTCTACGCGCCTTTCGGCGTTGTCGGACTCGAGACGATGTTCGCAGTGTCGTACACCGTGCTCGTCGAGGAGCACAAGTTCTCGGCCTCGGAGGTGGTCGCGAAGATGACGTGCAATCCCGCACGTCTCCTCCGCCTCGATGACGAGCGCGGGAGCCTCTCGCCGGGGAAGCTCGCCGACGTCTCCGTCTTCGACGTCGCGCGCGAGTGGACGGTCGATCCCTCGAAGTTCGAGTCGAAGGGGCGGAACACCTGCTTTGCGGGACGCAAGCAGCGCGCACCGACAGTGCACGTGCTCGTCGGTGGCGCGCAGGTGCTGCGGAACGGCGAGATCGTCGAGCCGGAGACGGGATCGGCGCAAGCGAGCGGCTCGTCTGCATGAGCCAGCACTCGCCGGGCCGTTCGCGCCTCACTCTCGCCCTGATCTGGTGGGGGGCCTGGGCTCTTTTCAGCGCCGCGATCACGATCATCTCTTCGCGCGCTCTCCCCTTCGACGTGACGGGCGGGATTCCGGGCGGAGACAAGATCGTGCACGCCGCGGCCTTCACGGTCTGGGGCGTCCTCTTCGCGTGCGCGCTCGCGAGCACCTTCCCGGGCGCGAAGGCGGCGCGCATCGTCGCGTGCGCGGCGCTGGGTGCGCTGCTCTTCGGCCTGCTCGACGAGCTGCACCAGTCGACGGTCGTCGGCAGGACCGCCGACCCCTGGGACTGGGTCGCCGACAGTTGCGGTGGCCTTCTCGGCGGTTTCGCATGGTGGTTCGGGAAAAAAGCCCTCCTTTCTCGAGCTTCCAAGTGAATCAACGGCGCACTCTTGCGTCGAACGCTGGATTCCCGGATGTCCGCGACGCGGTGCCCTCCCGCGAGTTCGAAATCTGTTGGTCCCCGCGGACGCGGTCTCTATAATCACCGAAGCTCAAACGCGGTAAGAGTCTACGCCTTGAGCGCTGCCTGCGAGGGCGGTGCGGGCGCGAGATTCGAAACGCGAAACGACGCCCTCGACGCAATCTCCAGGAGAGCGAGCGATGTTCCGAGCCGAGACCTACCGTGGCGGTTGCCGAAAAGCGCTGTGGACCCCTTCGAACGCGATGGCTTGGATCGCGGTCGCCGTGATGGCGGCAGGAGTGGGGGTGATCGGGACTCCGTCGAGCGCCGAGGCGCAATTGCGCGGGCGTTCGGGACGATCGTCGTCATCGCGATCCTCGTCGAGTGGTAGCCGCCGGTCGTCAGGTGGCAGTCGGTCGTCAGGTGGCAGTCGGTCGTCAGGTGGCAGTCGGTCGTCGTCGAGGTCATCCTCTTCGAGATCTTCATCGCGGCCCTCGCGATCCGTGTCGCGGCCCTCGCGATCCGTGTCGCGGCCCTCCTCATCGAGATCTTCATCTCGGCCTTCGCGATCCGTTTCCCGACCATCTTCCCGACCATCTTCCCGACCATCTTCCCGACCATCTTCCCGACCTTCGCGTTCGGTGTCGCGTCCTTCGTCGTCACGGTCGAGCTCGCGGCCGTCGCGATCGGTGTCACGACCTTCGGTGTCACGTCCGTCGCGCTCCGTTTCGCGCCCCTCGACGAGCCGGTCTTCGACGAGTCGACCGTCGACCTCGAGTCGGCGATCTTCGAGCAGTCGATCCTCGAGTAGCCGGACGATCGTCCCTCGAAGCAGCTCGCGACCGACGCCGAGAACGAGTCGTTCCCGCAGCTCGTCATCGACTCGCAGTCCGAGCGTCTCACGCTCGCGGAGCACGGTGACCGGACGCAATCCGAGCCGCACTCCGACTCGAACTCCGACGCAGCCTTCGCGGCGAAGCTCGACGACGCGTAGCTCCTCCTCGAGAACCGCGACCCCTTCGACGAGCCGCGGCTTCCTCCGTCCGCGCAGCAGCACGACGACGCCGTCGACCTCCAGGACGGGATCGGTCGACACGACTCGATCATCCGCGCGTACGGCGACTGCGCGATCCGGCAGCTCTTCGGCACGATCCGCGGCAGCGCAGCGTACGAGCGCTGCTCGTACGTCGATCTCCCGACGCTCGGCCTCGGCGCCCTGGCGCCGTGGGACGATCACGCGTCCGTCGACCGGGACGAGCTCCAGGTCTGCTGCCGCCTCGTCCGGCGCGACGACGATTCGCACGAGTCCTTCTGGTTCCTCGAACGCGACGAGCTCCTCCAGCGGCGGTGCCCGACGCGTTCTCGGGGCCGGCGGAGGAGGTGGCGGCGGGGGGAATCCCCTTCGGTCGGGGGCGATCCGTCCGAGTGGCTCGTCGACGACGACTCCTTCGACCTCGACGGTTCAGCGCGGACGCTTGATCCCGAGTCGTTCCGCCGGTCAGCGTGCGAGCGCGCGTCTCGAGCAGCGTCTCGCGGGCTCGCGACGTGGTGCTGCAGGACGCGCGGCGGCGGGCTCGTCGACGGCTCCGAGCGCGCGATCGACGGCGGA
>CAYZGY010000367.1:0-7800 GCA_964478085.1 uncultured Planctomycetia bacterium | reverse complement strand
CGATTTTCGTTCGGCATTGTGTGTGCCAGCGCGTTGTTGCGCAAACCTGGGATGGCAGATGTTGATGCGATTGCGACATTGGCCGGCAAAGCTGGAGATATTTACGCCGCTGCTGCCCATCAATTGCCTACGTCAGAGCAAGCGAGCCACATGCTTGATGCTCAAGATGCGAAGTTGTTGTCGCGTTTGCGCGGTTTCGCCGAGATGGTCGGCGCCGAGCCGCGCGACTTCGGAGGGTTCTTGAGCAGGTCCTCGATCTTCCCGAAGCCCGCCTCGTGGTACGTGTACTTGACGCCTTCGATGAGCTTCGGCTCGGGAGCGTCCTCCCCCTTCACCTGATCGCGCAGTAGGTACATCGCGATCGCCTTCGCCTCGGTCGGGTTGAGGTTCAAGGAGGGCATCCGTCCCGAAGGACGCGCGGCTCGCGGATCGAGCAGGAAACGAGCGAGCTCCTCGGCGGTCGTCTTGTACGCGAGCTTTGGCAGCGGAACGGACGTCGCGTCTTGACGCCCGGCCTGCTCGAGCCGAATGCGGCGTACCGCGTCGGCTGTCGCATCGTGCTTGCCGGGAGCCGGGGGAGGATCATCCTGCGCTTCGTGACAGGCGACACACCCGACGGTGTGGTAGAGCTTCTTGCCGAGGTCGAGGTGATACGCGTCCGCCTCGACGCCCGACATCTTCTGATCGTGCGTCTGCGACGCGAGGAAGTGGACGAGCGCCTCGACCGCGCGCGCACGCGTGTTGATGTCGAGCCCGTGGAGAAGATCGGGCATCGGTGTGCCGGGCTTCTCCCCGTGCGGATTCATCAGGAACGCACGAAGGTACTGCGGAGTCACGCGAGACCCGACCTCTCCGAGGTACGGTGCTTTCTTGTGGAACAGGCGCCTCTCGGTCGCTTCGTCGGTCTCGTGGCAATGGAGGCAGCCGAGATCTCCGAGAAGAAACTCGCCCCGGTGCATGCTGCCGGTGACGAGCCCCGGGGACACGACGAGCGGCGACACGACGAGGGGCTGTGCGTCGGCGGCGGTCGACGATCGAACGCCGATGCCGAATCCGGCTAGCGACGCGATCGAACAGACGACCGCCAAGCCGAGCGCGGAACCTGCGCGCACAGATCGACCCGCGGGGCGCCGTGAGACGCCCGAAGAGTGCTGCTTCATGATTTCTCCTGCGGCGACCGACGAGGCGGGCGCCGTCTTCTTGCGTGCTTCTTGCGTGCGTTGACCTCTCCGACTTCTTCTTCCCGCACCTTCCCTCGACGGTGCGGACCTTCTCAGTATCGAAGGATTCGCAGACAGGTCAAGAATCGCGCGTGGACGCGGCCCTGTGGAATTCCTGGGAAGTCGCCGCGGGATGGCCGACAATCGCGACATTTGCGGCCGGCGTCCGACAAGATCGGACGAGGTACGCGCGATCTTATTCATCTCTTCGGGTCGGTGGCCGAATGATCTTCTCTTGGTTTCGACGTCGCAGGCGTCGCAAGCTCCTCGCGCAGCCCTTTCCCGAGTCGTGGAATGTACACCTCGACTCGCTCCCCTTCTACGAGCGTCTGAGCGCGGACGATCAGAAGAGCCTTCGCGACGCGACGCGTGTCATCGTCGCCGAGAAGAGTTGGGAAGGCTGCGGCGGTCAAGAGATCAACGAAGAGGTACAAGTCATCATCGCGGCCCAAGCCGCCCTGCTCCTCCTCGGCGTCGAGCACGAGTACTACCGGCGTCTTCAGTCGATAGTCGTCTACCCGTCGACCTTCGAGCTCCCGGATCGTGCCGCGGACCGACGAGGGCTCGTGAAGTCCGAATCATCTCCGGTCCTCGGCCTCGCCTTTCTTCGAGGTCCCGTCGTGCTCGCTTGGGACAGCGCGCGATACGGCGCCGAAAACTGGCAGGACGGACGCAACGTCGTCATCCACGAGTTCGCGCACAAACTCGACATGCTCGACGGCTATGCGGACGGCGCTCCTCCGCTCGAGAACAAGGAGCAGTACGAGGCCTGGTCGACGATCATGTCTCGCGAGTACGAGCGACTCCTCGACAAGACGGAGAAGGGGCGGCGAACCGTGCTCGACAAGTACGGCGCGACGAACCCCGCAGAGTTCTTCGCCGTCGCCACCGAGGCCTTCTTCGAGAAGCCGCGACAGCTCAGAAAGAGACGCGAAGAGCTTTACGAACTGCTCAAGACGTACTACAAGCAGGATCCGGCAACTCGACAAGAGCGAGACTGACGCACGATCTCCATGACTGACAACGACGCTCCCCATATCCTCGTCACCGGCGCGACCGGAAAGGTCGGACAGACTTTCCTGCGGCGTTTTTTTTCCGACGATCGATTCGAAGGCTGGAAGGCTCGGGCACTCTGTCACAATCGTCGACTCGAAGAGACGGATCGTCTCGACGTCGTGCAGGGCTCGATATCGGATCGTGAAGTTGCCCGTCGTGCGATCGACGGCGTCACGCACGTGCTTCATCTCGCGACGTGCAAGGAGACTCCCGACGACGTGATGGATGTCACCGTCAAAGGTCTCTTCTGGCTTCTGGAAGAGTGCCGCACGAGCGACCGCTTCGAGCAGTTCATCCTCATCGGCGGTGACGCCGGCATGGGCCACTTCTTCTACGATCACGACATCCCCGTGACCGAGGAGCAGGGCCACTCGGCCTACCCGGGCTGCTACGCGCTCTCGAAGGTGCTCGAGGAGGTCATGCTCGAGCAGTACTACATCCAGTACGGCCTCGGCGGCTGCTGCCTGCGCGCACCGTGGATCATGGAGAAGGACGACTTCAAGTACACGATGTCCTTCGGAGACGACGTCTTCGGCGGTCCACGCTGGTGCGACCTCGTCGGCCCCGAGCTCGCCTCGAAGTACACGGCCGAGGGAACCGTTCCGGTCCTGTGCGACTCGGAGGGCGTCGCGCTCGATCGCAACTTCGTCCACGTCGATGATCTCGTCGAGGCGATCGTGCTCGCGATCGACAACCCGAAGGCACATCAGGAGACCTTCAACGTCTGCATGGACGTTCCCGTGAACTACCGAACTGTTGCCGAACAGCTCGCCGAGACGCACGGTCTGCCGTCCGTCGATATCGAGACGGAGTTCGAGTCCACGTGGCTCGACAACGCCAAGGCGAAGTTCCTCCTCCGGTGGCAGCCCGGGTACGACACCCGTGCCCTGGTCGACGCGGCGTACAGCTACCGACGTTCGCCCGATGATCCCCGCAGAATTTGGTATCCCGGGTAGCCGCAAGCTGAAGAACTTGAACTTGTCTCGGCGCCTGTCTAGTTAAGAAATTCGTCCCGACAGCGCTTGGAGTCGTCACTCGGCACGGCTAAGATAGAGGAGTCAAGGGTCGAATTGCGGTGAGGCTCGAGGTGATCGAGACGTCCCAAGCGAACGAGCGGAAGCGCTGAGGTCGCAGGTAGACGAGTGCGTGCCAGAATCGGGGGCACGGCGATACCTTGGGTTTCCACGAGGAGAAAACCGTCATGCTGTGCGGAAGGATCGGCAGCCGGTCCAGTCTGTGTGTGATCTTCGTTGTCGCAGCGTTGGGTTGGATCGGATCGATCGCTCTTCCTGGGATCATCGGGATCACCGGCATCGGGATTCCGGCGATCGCGAATCGCGCGTTCGCGCAGGCTGAAGGTGGCGCTGCCGCGTTCGAGTTCGCGGACCGTCTCATCGTCGCCGATGACGCGTACGGCATCCTCTGGCAGCTCGACCCGCTCACGGGCGAGACGGTGGGCGGATTCTCGGTTCCTGCCGACGCCCTCGGCAATAGCACGCCGCGCGGGCAGAGCTCCCTCGCGTACGCGGGCGGCGAGCTCTTCTACACCCATCGCGGGACCTCGCGCATCTGGGTGCTCGAGGCAAACTTCGGTACGCTCCTGCGTTCGTTTCCGAAGCCGGCCGACAATATTACGGGTCTCGACGCGGTCGTCGCCAACGACGGCAGCACCGAGCTCGTCGCGGTCACCGCACCGAACGCGGCGACAGGGGGACGCTCGGGATCCTTCTACCGTTTCGACGCGGATTCGGGCACCGTCGTGGAATCTCGCTCGATCTCCGGCCTTCAGGACGCGATCGCGTACTCGGCCTCGAACGACGCGTACTACTTCCGCATCGGCAGCCTCGAGATTCAGGAGATCGACGTCGAGACGCTCGCGCAGACGCGTTCGACCACGCCGCCGGCCCCCTTCTCCGCGATGGCGATCGAGCCCTCGACTGGCAGCCTCTTCGGATTGACCGAGAGCTGCCTCCTTTACCGCATGAATCCCGAGACGCTCGCCGTGGATTCGGTTATCGGCGTCACGGACCCGAACGGAAACGAGATCATCGTCTGCGGCGGCATGGTCGCTGCGCAGGTCCTCGCGATCGAGGAAGACGAGCCTGATGACATCGGGGACCCCGAAGAGGCGCAGGCGGTGATCACGGTGCAAGACTCGGTCATCCAGGCCGGATCCTCGGGTCGTGTTCCGTTCCTGCTGACGACGAACATCGCGCTCGAAGGCTTCCAGATCGCGGCCGCTCACGATCCTGCGGTGCTCGAGCTCCTCGCGATTCACACCGACAATACGGACACCGCTAGCATCGACCCGGACTTCATCGGTCGAGAGCTCGAGGTGAACGGCGGCACGCTCGGCGTCGTCTTCGACCTCCTTCCGCCGTTCGAGGACAAGCTGCTGTTGCCGGGGTCGAATTACGTGGTCGCGGAGTACGAGTATCGGTGCGTCGAAAGCAGCCTCGACGCCCCCATGACGACGGAGGTGCGCCTCGTCGATGACGCGATCGGTGACCCGCCGAAGGACAAAATCGTGATTGCTAACGGTATCACGATACGCCCCTTCGTCCTCCACGGTCGCATCACGTGCGAGCCGCAAAACATCATTCCTGGCGGCCCCGAGTTCTTTTGTGGTGGCCCGCTCGACGACTCGAACTTCCCGCAGCCCGTCGAGGTCGGAGTCGCGGAGCTCGCCGAAGTCTGCTTCTACTACTCCTACCCGGATCCCGAAGGAGATCTGATCCAGGGGTTCACGATGACGATGACGCACGACTGTCGCCTCGCCTGCGACGAGTCGAGCTTCCGCATCCCCGACAACAGCATCCTTGACGCGCTCGGCGCCGACTTCGTCTCTTTCAGCTGTGACGGGAATCCCGACGACGGAGACGGCTGCGAGATCGTCTTCGCCGTCCTCGTCGACGCGAATCCGCCCTTCGACGGATCGTCCCTTCCTCAGACCCAATTGCCGCTGCTCCTCGCCTGCGTCGACTTTCAGGTCATCGGAAGCGTCACTGAAGGCGAGTGCCTCGAGCTTCGCTTCCGCGACAACGTCGATGGAACCGGTCGCGTGCCGCTCAATAACGTCGT
The DNA here is from genome assembly GCA_964478085.1 of uncultured Planctomycetia bacterium. Taxonomy (GTDB): domain Bacteria; phylum Planctomycetota; class UBA8108; order UBA8108; family UBA8108; genus CAYMLL01. The sequence goes on along the minus strand of CAYZGY010000367.1, from coordinate 2,443 downwards.
CGCGCTCGACAATCACTCGATCACGCCCGTCACGCACCCGTGCGAGGTCTGCGTGCCGGACTCCCTGATCGCGCTTCTCTGCGGTGGCGACGAGCTCGCATCGAACGGGCTCCCCTCGATACCGACGGGCGCTCCGGGCGATGAGGTCGAGGTCTGCTTCTGGTACTCGGCGCCGGGAGAGCCCATCCACGCGCTCGAGCAGTCGCTGCGCTTCGACTGTCGCCTCGACTGCATCCCGGGATCGTTTCAGCTGGACCCAGAGCTCGAGGCGATCCTAGGCCCGGCCGTTGTCAACTTCTCGTGCGACAACGATCCCGACGACGGCGATCCGTGCGAGATAGTTCTCAAGATCGTCCCCGAGGCCGGCACGCCCGACGGTGTCCCGCTCCTCCCGGCAGCGAACGCGCCTCGACGACTCGGCTGCGTACGTATGCGAATTTCCGAGGCGGTCGCACCCGGAACGTGCGTCGCGCTCGAGCACCAGGATGGCGGCGACGGAGACGGTGCGTCGGGTGACGTGAACAATCGCATCGAGATCTCGACCGGACTCTCCGAGCCGCAAGTCTTCGATTGCCAGGTCTGCATCCCGCAGACGCAGCTGCCGAAGTTCCTCTGCGGTGCGCCCGAGCTCGGTCCGGACGGCCTGCCCGTCCCTGTCGACGGAATCATTCCCGGCTCGACCGTCGAGATGTGCCTCTGGTACTGCTCGCCCGAAGATCGGTTCTCGAACCTCGACGAGCTGCAAGGTGTCTCTCTCGCGCTCTGCTACAACTGCAAGCTGACGTGCAACGAGGGATCGTTCCGAATCCCCGAGGACAGCGCGACGGCGATGGTCGACGCCGAGTTCGTCGAGTTCCACTGCGACAACGACCCCGACGATGGCGACGGCTGCGAGATGGTCCTCGGCATCCTCGTGGACCTCCTCCCGCCGTTCGACGGCCGATCCCTTCCGACCTCGAGCGAGCTCCTGAAGCTCGCCTGCGTCGAGATGACCGTCTCGACCCGCGCGAAGATCGGTCACTGCCTGCCCGTCGAGTTCTGTGACGGAGTCAACGGCCGACGACGCGTTCCGATCAAGAACGTCGTTTCGGTGCAGAATCACTCGTACCGCCCGGAGCTCGAGGGCTGCGCCATCTGCGTCGAGACGCTCGGCCCGAAGTTCTACTGCGGTTGTCCCGAGCTGGGCGCCTCGGGCCTTCCGAAGACCCCGACGGCCTTCGCCGGGGGAACGACGGAGCTCTGCTTCTACTACGACTCACCGCGCGAGCGGCGCGACGGCTCTCCGAATATCAACCCGCTCCAGGGTCTCCTCATGGCCGTGACCTACGACTGCCGCTTGACCGCACTCGAGGAGACACTCTCCTTCCCGGATACTTCGGCGACGGCACTTTACGGTCCGCCGGACTTCGTCGACCTCCAGGTGGATCACGACCCCGGCGACGGCGACGGCTGCGAGCTCATCCTCGCGATCCTGATGGATACGCAGCCTCCGTTCGACTCGCGCATGTTGCCGCCGACCGACGAGCCCCTCATCGTCGCCTGCCTCGATTTCCAGGTCCCGGCCGACAAGGGCTGTGGAGACTGCTTCGAGGTGCGCTTCGAGGATGGCATCAACGGCGTCCACTCGATTCCGACCTTCAACATGGTCGTCGTCGACAATCGCTCCTACCTCGCTCGCGGTGAGGCCTGCGAGATCTGCATCGTCGAGCCGCTGCCGGAGCCGGAGTTCCGCCGCGCCGACTGCGAGTGGAGTGGCGAGGTCGATCTCGCTGACGCGGCGTTCCTCGTCAGCTTGCTGTTCCAGGACAGCTCGTGGCAGCCGGATGCCATCTGTCTCGACGCGTGCGACACGAACGACGACGGCCGTGTCGACCTCGCCGACGCGCACGCGATCCTCGCCTGGCTCTTCCTCCAGGGATCTCCACCACCGGCCCCCTTCCCGGATATCGGCGTCGATCCGACCGACGACAAGCTCGAATGCCCCATCGTCGAGGATCCCTGCCCACTCGGGCGCGAGATCTGCCGCCCGCCCGAAGAGAGCTGATCTTTCGCTCCCCTGGACGCTCGTCCCCGGCCTTTTGGTTGTCGAGCGACCCGCGATTGATCTAAGATCGATAGATCTGGACGATTCCTCCATCGCTGAACCTGCCCGGCGCCTTCGGCGAACGCCGCGCCCGGACGACGAGAGATTGCATGCGCTTCTGGACGTTGACCGCCCTTGTTTTGGCTGCGCTCCTTTCGACCGTAGAGCGAGCAGACGCCAAGGACCCCGCCCCCCTCAAGATTCTCTTCCTCGGAGACCGTGGCCACCACCGCCCTGCCGATCGCGCCGCACAGCTCATTCCCGTGATGAAGATTCGAGGGATCGACATCACGTACACCGAGCGCCTCGACGACCTCAACCTCGACACGCTCATCCAGTACGACGGGCTCATTATCTTCG
>CAYZGY010000366.1:0-7808 GCA_964478085.1 uncultured Planctomycetia bacterium | reverse complement strand
GACGACCGAATCCGAGCACCGATCTCTCGACGCTCGTCTTCGACGGCGACCACGAAAGAAAGTAGACGAAGAAGCCGGTCACTTGCTCGAACGTCACGAGCGTGCTCAATCGGGCTGCGGCCTCGAGCACGAGAAGGCTGAACGCGTCGGCGGTCAGGCCGAGCGCTCGGTCGAGCGCTCGGTCGAGCGCGAATACGCCGACACCTCGCGTGGGACGAAGGTGCGTCCGCCAAAACCTCACCGGGTCGAAGAACGTGTTCAGGACGCGAGGCTTCGGCTTCTCTTGTCGACGGTAGCCGCGTCGCGTCCAGGACTGAATCGCCTTCTCGGAGCTCGCGAGGCGAATCGTCGCAAACGATGCGGTCGAGGGAAGTTACGTCATGACGCGAGTGCGCCAGAGAAAAACTGCGCCCTTCCGAGATCAGCAGGCGATTCCAAGAGTGCCGCGACCCGACGACGCGAATCGCTCGGTCGCCCGAGCGCCGCAGCAGATCGAGGACCTCGTCCTCGTTCGCCGGCGACTCGAGCGAACGAGGCTGCCAGCGAAAATCGTCGCCGAAATTGCGGATCTCGCGCGTTATCGTTGATCCTCCACGAACTTGAACGGTTCACCGCCGACGAGGTCGGTCGAGAGAATCGAGGGGCACCAGTACTTCTCGACGTGCGCGATGACGAGATCCGTGCCTTCGAAGTGATTGACGAACGGATCCATCTCGGAGTTGTACATCGTGTCCGTCATGTCGCGCATGAGGACGACGTTCTTTCCGAGCTTGACCATCTGCCGAATGCCGAAGGGGCGGCCGAGAACGCACATATTGAGGTGGACGCCCATCAGGATCACGTTGTCGATGCCGCGCTCCTCGAGGAGGTTCCACGTCTCCTGGCCGTTGTCCGAGATCGCGTCATCATCGTGGATGTCGATGAGGTCGATCTGCCGGGTCCACGCTTCGCGGATCTCGCACTTCGGCTTCTTGCAGTCGCAGCCCATGTCCTCGTCGTCGATCGGCATCTTCGGCTCGCGGTCTTTGTCGGGATAGCACCAAGCGGTTCCCCAGCGTTGTACGGTCGCGAGCGGAACAGGCGTCTCGTGGAACTTCGCTTTGATCGCGTGCTGTCGCTGCGGCGTGTCCTTGTAGAAGTCGACCACGGAGCTCGGGGCGTGGATGACAAAGGCACCACCCTCGCGCGCACGGTTTACGACGTTGTTCATCAGCGGCGCCATCTCCGCGACGCGCCGGGCCGCGCCCTTGCACCAGTGGTCGTCCCACATGTCGCAGATGATGATCGCCGTCTTGCCGGCGTTCCACTTCTCGACGGTCTGCGTGATGCGCGTCGCTTTGACGCCTTCGACGTCATCGAGATCCTCGCGATAACGCATTCGGATCATCCAATCTTCGCTGAACATTCCGCATCCCGAAAAAGTCGTGAGGGCGAGAACTGCTGCCGAGAGGCGGGCGGCCCGGCCATGGGGCGATGGAGACTCGTGCATTGCTTGTTTCCTCATGGCCGCAGGGTACCATGGCAGTCATGGGACTGAGAATCAGCTTTCTGCGTGCGCTCGCCCTTTGGACGAGCGCTTTTGTCGTTTTCGGATCGAGCTCTCTTCCGAGCCGCCTTCAGGCAGGGGGTGGCGGGCCGGGGCCGATCGTGATCAACGAGATCCACTACGCGCCGTCCGACAAGACCGTGCCCGAGGAGTTCATCGAGCTCTACAACAACAGCGCAGCCGCGATCGACGTCTCGGGTTGGTATTTCTCCGACGGTATCTCGTTCACGATGCCCCCGGGGACGGTGATCGACGGGTTCGGGTTTCTCGTGGTCGCCCAGGATCCCGACACGATTCGAGACAGATTCGGCGACGTGCTCGTCGTCGGTCCCTGGGAGGGTCGGCTCTCGAACAAGGGAGAGGAGATTCTTCTGCGAAACGAGGATGGCGGGCGCGAAGACGAGGTGGATTATCGTCGTGGCTTTCCCTGGCCGACCGTCGGCGGCAGCGAGTCGTTCTCGATCGAGCTTCTCCATCCCGATCTCAGCAATCAGCTCGGTGGATCCTGGCGTGCGGCGAATCCGGGCGAGAGCGGATCCGGTCAGATGATTCCCGCGGGTGCCGACTGGCGGTATCGAAAAGGAACGTCCGAGGCTCCGGCGAACTGGCGTGACGTCGGATTCAACGACGGCTCCTGGGAGAGCGGCGCGCTTCCGATCGGCTACGGCGAGAACTTCGTCGAGACGACTCTCGCGGACATGCGCAACGGTTACACGTCGGTTTACCTGCGCAAGTCCTTCGACGTGACGAGTCTCGACGAGATCGGCGTCTTGCTCCTCCAGGTCGTCTACGACGATGGCTTCAACGCTTGGATCAACGGCGTTCACGTCGCGGGAGCAAACGTCTCCGCGAACGAGCTTTCGTTCGACGGAACGGCGGGATCGGCTCGCGAGGATCACGGCTTCAACGATTTCACGATCAACAATCCCGGCGCGTTTCTCGTCGAAGGCACGAACGTCCTCACGGTTCATCTCCACAACACCTCGATCGGCGGCAGCTCGGACTGCTTCCTCGACGTGCGCCTCGTGAGCGCGCGGAACGCGGGCGCTGGCCCGACTCCCGCCGCACGCAACACCGTCTACACCGAGAACGCTCCGCCGCAGCTTCGCCAAGTGCAGCACTTTCCCGAGCAGCCCGCCGCGGGCGAGGACGTTCCGATCGTCGTCAAGGCGACCGATCCCGACGGCGTACTGAGCGTACGCGGGGAGTATCAAGTCGTCAGGCCCGGTAGCTACATTCGTCTGACGGACGGCGCGTACGAGTCCGGCTGGACGGAGCTCGTGCTGCTCGACGACGGGCAAGGGCTCGACGTCGAGGCGGGAGACGACCTCTACACGGGCGTCATTCCGCGCAGTGCGCAGGGGAACCGCAACCTGGTTCGCTATCGCTTCACGGCGGAAGACACGACGGGGCAGGTGGTCAATCTTCCTTACGCCGACGATCCTCAGCCCAACTTCGCGTACTTCGTCTACAACGGCATCCCCGCCTGGCGCGGCGCGAGTCGACCCGGAACGACTCCGGTTCGCACCTTCAGCCAGGAGGTGATGCGATCGATTCCCGCCTACCATCTCATCGCGCAGGAGTCGGACGTCATCAACAGTCAGTACAACAGCGGTCACCGCGGGAGGCACTTCTACGGCACGCTCGTCTACGACAACATCGTCTACGATCACATGGAGTTCGAGAATCGTGGCGAGTTCTCGACCTACGTCTCGGGGAAGAACAAGTGGCGCTTCCATTTTCAGCGCGGCCACGAGTTCCAGGCGCGCGACAACTACGGACGGAAGTTCCGCTCGAAGTGGGATCGCACGAATCTCGGGGCCTGCGCAACGCCGTGGGTGCCGACGAATCGCGGCATGGCGGGCATGGGCGAGTGCATCGGCTACCACTCCTACGAGCTCGCAGGAAACCCGAGCTCGAAATCGAGCTACTTCCAGCTTCGCATCATCGACCAGGCGGCCGAGGCGCATGCGACCGATCAGTACCGCGGCGACCTCTGGGGGCTCTACTACAACATCGAGCACACCGACGGCGCGTTCCTCGACGAGCGTGATCTGCCCGACGGCAACACGTACAAGCTCGAAGGCGGAAACGGCGACAAGCGAAACCAAGGGCCGACTCAGTCGCGTGACGCATCCGACTACAACGCGCTCAAGAGGGGCTACAACCGCTCGCAGCCGATCAGCTGGTGGCATGCGAACGTCGACCTCGAAGGGTACTTCAACTTCCGAGCGACCAATCGCGCGATCAACAACATGGATCTGCGCGAAGGTTGGAACGCCGGCCAGTACCACAATCCCTATACGGATCGGTGGACGGTGCTCGCTTGGGATCTCGACATGCTCTACATGCCCCTGACGCACTGGTCGGGCGTGATGAACTTCCAGAACTGTCTCTCGCAGCATTCGACGCTCGCGATGGAGTACCGCAATCGTACGCGCGAGCTCAGGGACTTGGTTTTCAACGAGGACCAGTTCGGGCAACTCGTCGCGCAGTACGTCAGCGTCCTCAGCCCACCGGGATCGCTCTTCGATCTTTCCGACGTCGACGAGGCGATGTGGAACTACCACCCGCGGACGGCCGGCAGCCATCGCGGCGCGTTCTACCGCAACCCGTCGACGCACTCGGCTCGCGGCGGAACGATTCAGCGAACGTTGACGTCCGCCGACGTTCACGGCATGGCGCAGTGGATCTTCGATTTCGTCACCTCGGGCTACGGGCAGAACGGCTTGATTTCACACTCGCGTGACAACGCGATTCCCTCGAAACCGACGCTCACCTCTCTCGGCGCGGCGAGTTTTCCGATCGACGATCTTCGATTCCGCACGAGCGCGTTCAACGACCCGCAAGGCGCGGGTACCTTTTCCGCGATGGAGTGGCGCGTCGGGCAAGTGCGCGGGCCGGGCGACCCGATCTTCGATCCGGAAGGCCCTCCGCCGTACGAGATCGACGCGGTCTGGGAGTCGGGCGACGTCTCGCCCTTCGAGTCGGACGTGACGATTCCCTCGGGGGCGCTCAGGACCGGCGAGACGTATCGCGTCCGTGTCCGTATGCGCGACACGACGGGTCGTTGGAGTCACTGGTCCGAGCCCGTCGAGTTCACGACGACGTCCGCGTCGACGCCCTTTCCTCACGAGAGCGCGCTTCGAATCACGGAGATCCACTACCATCCGGCGGAAGGCAGCGACCTCGAGTTTGCCGAGATCAAGAACATCGGGCCGACGGAGCTCGATCTGCGTCCCGTCTCGTTCTCCGACGGCATCGAGTTCAGCTTCTCGGACTCCGACGTCGAGACGATTCTCCCGGGCGAGCACGTCCTCCTCGTGAACAATCGCATCGTCTTCGAGAACTTCTACGACGCGCCCGACGGCGGACAGTTCTTGATCGCGGGGGAGTACGGTGGGCGCCTTTCGAACGCCGGCGAGCACATCACGATGACCGTCGGTGCCGACACGGCGATTCTCGACTTCGACTTCCTCGACGATTGGTATCCGACGACGGACGGCGGCGGCAAGTCGCTTCACATCGTCGACGACCTCGCGGACAGCTCGCTCTGGAGCGATCCCGAAAACTGGACCGCGAGCGAATTCGACGGCGGTTCGCCGGGTCGTGACGAAGGCGGCGCGCCCGTCGGTGGTCGGCAGCTGCCCGGCGACAGTACGCAGGACGGGCTGATCGACATCTCCGACGCTATCCATCTCATCCGCCGACTCTTTGTGGACGGCGCCGAGGAGCTGCCCTGCGAGGGCGTCGATCTCGAAGATGCCGGCAACCTGACGCTCTTCGATGTCAACGGCAGCGGAGGCGTCGAGATCGCCGATCCGATCTACCTCCTCGACTTCCTGTTCCGGGAAGGGCCTGCGCCGACGGGCGGCGTCAGGTGCATCCGCATCGTCGGTTGCCCGAGCACGTGTGGATTCTGATCGATTATCACCACCCGATGATCACTTCCGATTAGTCGTTTTCGCTCGATTCCTAATACTCCGCCTCCGGCGCTCGACAAACATCGACTTCCGGACCATGCTTTGTTCGGGGCCGCGTCAGTTGAGCTCTTCTTTCGGGTGAAGAGGACGGTGGAGATTTCGTGAGCGCGAGAAGTCGCACGACGAAGCGAGGCGTCGATCTGTCGCAGGAGCATTCACGTCGAGGTTTCCTCCGGCGCGTGGCGAAGCTCGCGGCGTGTGGCGCCCTCGTCGGAACCGGATACGCCGCGTGGTCGACGCAGCTCCAGGTGACGAGCCACCAGTACTCGCTCGGTCTTTCACGTCGGATGCGCGTCGCTGCTGTCTCGGACCTGCACTTCTCGGGCAAACGCGAGGACTACGACGGGCTTCTCGAGAGCATCTCGACCGTCCGACCCGATCTCCTCGTCGTTGTCGGTGACACGGTCGATCATCGCAAAGGGCAAGCGACGTACGATCTCATCGACGTGCTCGGAGATGTGGAGACGCGCTTCGGCAAGATCGGGACGCTCGGCAACTGGGACTACGACTCCTACGACGACCTCGCCGAATTCCGGCGCGCGCTCGAAGCCGCTGACGTTCGGCTCCTGGTCAACGAGGCGATCGACATCGAAGGATTGCGCGTCGTCGGCCTCGACGATGATGTGCGCGGTCGGCCGGATCTCGACGTCGCCATCGAGGCGCTCGAGGATTCGTCCGCGCTGATCCTCTCGCACTGCCCGGCGGTCTTCGATGACCTCGGCGCGCGTGCGAAGAAGCTTCCCGACGATCGCTCCTTCCTGATGGTCTCGGGGCACACTCACGGTGGTCAGGTCGCCCCGCTCGGCGTTGCCGCCTGGCGCCCACCCGGGAGCGGGCGCTTCCTCGCCGGCTGGTACCGGGATCCGGGTCGATCTCTCTACGTCATGCGCGGCATCGGCTACTCGGGTCCGCACGTGCGCATGGGCGCGAACCCCGAATTGACGATTCTCGACATCGCCTGACGCTGATTTCCGATGGCGATCGTGTCGATCTTTCGGCGTTCTGGGTAGGCCCTTGCAAGGTTTTCGCCCCGGGCCATACTGTGCGAATGAGCACTCCCGACGCACGCTTCTACATCACGACGGCGATCGATTACCCCAACAGCGCGCCCCACATGGGCCACGCGTACGAGAAGAGCGTGGCGGACTTTTACGCCCGCTGCGCGCGTCTCCGTGGCTCCGATTCCTGGTTCCTGATCGGGCTCGACGAGCACGGTCAGAAGATCCAGGAGGCGGCGACGAACGCCGGCAAGGAGCCGCAGGCCTTTGTCGACGAGAAGGCGGTCGTCTTCCGCGAGCTCTACGATTTTCTCGCGATCTCGAACGACGACTTCGTGCGGACGAGCGAGAAACGTCACCACGAGTACGCTTCGTGGCTCTACGAGACGGTCTCCGCGAACGGTGACAGCTACAAGGGGAACTACGAGGCGGACTACTGCGTCTCGTGCGAGAAGGCGGTATCGAAGTCCGAGCTCGTCGAGGGCAAGTGCCCCATCCACGATCGCGAGACGACGAAGATCGAGGAGGAGTCTTACTTCTTCCGCCTCGGCAAGTACCGCGACGCGATCCGCGAGCACATTCAGCAGAACCCCGAGTTCATCGTGCCGCAGGAGCGCCGCAACGAGATCCTCTCGCGTCTCGAAGACGAGGTTCGCGACCTTTCGATCTCACGCTCGACCTTTCAATGGGGCGTCCCGGTGCCCGACGACGCCGAGCACGTGATGTACGTGTGGTTCGATGCCCTCTCGAACTACATCTCGGCGATCGCCGCCCCCGAGGACCGCCGCGAGCAGTTCTGGCCCGCGGATTGCCACGTCATCGGCAAGGACATCCTCTGGTTTCACACGGTGATCTGGCCCGCGATGCTGATGTCGGCAGGCATCCCGCTGCCGAAGCAGGTCTACGTCCACGGCTTCATCCTCGACAAGGACGGCCGCAAGATGGCGAAGCAGCTCGGCAACGTCGTGGACCCGCTCGCGGTCGCGCGGGAGTACTCGGTCGACGTCCTGCGGTACTACTTCCTGCGCGCGTTCTCGAGCGGCCAGGATGGCAAGTTTTCGCTCGAGGAGCTCGAATCGCGCTACAATCGCGAGCTCGGGAACGATCTCGGCAACCTGATCATGCGTGTCGCGAAGCTCGTCAAGTCACGCGCGGGGGGCGAGGTGGCGCCGACGGAGAAGGCGAGCGCGCTGCCGTCCGACGAGCTCGTGAAGTCGTTCTTCGAAAACGTCGACAAGCGCGACCATCATCGTGCTCTCGACGAGCTCTGGGCCTTCGTGC